>JAYVUQ010000112.1:0-7761 GCA_043787785.1 Bryobacteraceae bacterium | reverse complement strand
TGGGTGCGTCAAAGGTCATCAGTTGCGGATACGGCGAGGTGCGCAGGAACTGAATGTAGAGGCCGCGGCGATAGCGATCCTCACCTTCGCTCACCTTCCAAGCCTCGCCCCAACCGCGCGAAGCGTAGCTCATTTCCATTACCCCGGCTGGCATGGGCGGGCGAATACTGGGTCCGCCGATCGTTTTGGCGAGTAAGCCACTGGCGGCCAGGGCACCGTCGCGAATCTGTTCAGCCGTCAGCCGCAGGCGAACCTGACGAGCGAGTAGCTGATTGTCTGGGTCGATCTCGTGTAAGTCCGGCCGAGCGGTGGAAGCTTGCCGGTAAGTGGATGACAGCACCATGCCGCGGATTAACCGCTTACGCGACCAACCTTCCCTTCGGAAGTTATCGGCGAGCCAGGTAAGTAACTCCGGATGCACGGGCACATCGGCGCGAGTGCCGAAATCGTCCGTCGTTTTCACGAGGCCGGAACCAAACAGCTCCTGCCAAACCCGGTTGACGGCCACGCGTGCCGTAAGTGGATTCTCGGGCGAAATCAGCCACTCGGCCAGATCGAGCCGGGTTAGCTTGCCGCTCTTGTTGGTGGCAGGCAACGCCGATGGCGTGGCGGGCTGAACCTCAATGCCATTCGTCTTGTAGTCGCCGCGGACTCGCAGATAACTAGGCTGGGGTGCTGGGTTTTCCACAATCGTCATCGCCTGCGTCAGTTGCGGATAGTCGCTCTTCAACTTGGCCACGGCTTTGGTGGCGACATCGAACTTGAGTTCTTTGTAGCGCTTGTTGCCGACGGCGAAGGCGTAGTTTTTCACAAAGTGGTCGGTGAGAATATCTCGTTCGCGAGGCGTACGTTTCTCGAGGGGAATGCGAACAATCTTCCCGCCGTCGCCGCCCTCGGTTAATTTATTCACACAGTCCCAGGCGAGGTCCCAGTCTGTACGTTCACCCGGGTGGGCAATGGTGTACAGAATATCTTTCTCCCAGGCGGCTTGTAAGTCGGGCACCTTATACTCGGCGAGCAGCGACTCGCGCTTCGCCTGATACTCGGCGTGGCCGCGCAGCCAAGGCCCCACTTCGCCGGCCCGCGGCGCGTCAATATCTACCTCTTCCGTATTATCAAAGAACGCGAAAAGCGAAAAGTAATCGCGTTGACTTATGGGGTCATACTTGTGGTCATGACATTGCGCGCAGCCCATCGAAAGGCCGAGAAACACGGTACTCACGGTGTTTGCGCGGTCCAGGGTGCCCTCAAAGCGGAACTGCGCATCGTCAATGCCACCTTCACGATTGGTGAGCGTATGGCGCGCAAAGCCGGTGGCGACGCGCTGCTCCACCGTCGGGTTTGGCAGCAAATCGCCCGCCAGCTGTTCGATCGTGAAGCGGTCGAAAGGCAGGTCCTGATTGATGGCGTTGATCACCCAGTCGCGCCAGCGGAAGGCGTAGGGGCGCACCCAGTCTTTTTCATAGCCATCGGAGTCGGCATAGCGGGCCTGGTCCAGCCAGCCGCGGGCCCACTTCTCGCCGAATTGCGGCGCGGCGAGAAGACGGTCCACTTGGCGTTCGTAGGCGTCGGCACGGGTATCCGCTTCAAACTCGGCCACCTCGCTGGCGGTGGGGGGCAAGCCGATCAAATCCCAACTCAGGCGGCGTAACAGGGTGGGGCGATTCGCATCTTTCGATGGTGCAAGCTTCTTACTTTCGAGCTTCGCCAGGACAAAGGCATCAATGGGATTGCGCACCCAATCGGCATTGTGGACGGAGGGTAAGGCAGGGGTGACGATCAGTTCGAAGGCCCAATGCTTCACCTTCGGACGGCCGGCCTTGGCGATAGCGGTGGCTGGAAACCGGGCGCCCTGATCGATCCAAGCGCGCAGGATGCCCACCTCGGTGGGCGTCAAGCGGCGGCCTACGGGCGGCATCACTGGAACCCCCTTCATGCCCGCCGCGCGGTGAATCATGGTACTCTCCCCCGACTTGCCGGGCACAATCGCCGGGCCCCCATAGCCGCCCTTGAGCGCCGCCGCGCTATCATCCAGCCGGAAGCCACTCTGCTGCATGCCCGCACCATGGCAGCCCTGGCAGTTGCGTTTCAGCACCGGGGCCACGTCGCGCGCGAAATCGATCTCGGTGGAGGCGGCCGGGGGAAGGGCCGGGGACAGGGTGGGGGTATCTGCGGCAAAAGAGGCCAACAGCAAGGTTAGTAGGGGGCTCATCACAATCTCTCTCCTTATCGTATCGTCACACCGACCGGCTATGCTCTTAGGATGCGTTTGCTTCTGTATTTTGCATTGATAATTCCTGCCTTTGCCGCCGACCGCGTGGTGCTCGATGCCCACAACTGCTACCCCTACGACGGCAAGTACCAAGACCGCATCGAGATTGCCCTCAAGACTGGCCTTCCCGTAGCCATCGAACAGGACCTCGCCTGGTACGTCGACCCCGCCACCGGCCAAGGCCGCAGCCTGCTCATCCACGGCGAGAAACCCAACGGCCGCGAGCCCAACATGCGCGACTATTTCTTTGAACGCATCCGCCCCATCGTCGAGCAAGCGCTCAAGGAAAACAAGCGCGACCGCTGGCCCTTGATCACCTTGAACCTCGACTTTAAAACCGATGAGACCGCCCATCACCAGGCGGTGTTGAAACTGCTGGGCGAATACCAGGCTTGGCTCACCTCCGCAGCGCGCACCGATACTGCGGGCGTCAAAACTCCACTCGACTGGAAGCCGGTGCTTGTGTTGACTGGCGCATCGCTCGCGCAAGAGAAGACGTTTCACGATGCCGTGCCCATCGGCGGCCGTCTGCTGGTGTTTGGCGCCGGCACCGTGACCACCCGCGCGGCCGATACGCCGATCGCCCAATTGATCCCCAACCCGGCCACCAACTATCGCCGCTGGCTGAATGCGCCGTGGTCCATCGTTGAGTTGGGAGGCCAGGCCAAGAGCGGCGATTGGTCCATTTCCGACCAAGCCCGCCTGAAGGCGATCATGGCCCGGGCCCGTGAGTTGGGTTACGCCATGCGCCTGTATACGCTCAACGGCCACGAACCCGCCGTGGGCGCGGCCGCCGGCTGGTCCGCCGGGTATAACTTTGGCTCACGGGTCGCCGCCGAATTGCGCTGGAAAGCATCCGTCGCGGCCGGTGTCGATTACATCGCCACGGACCAATACGAGGAATTTGCGCCTTTCGTCAAGAAGGCTAAGCGCAAGCGAATCGGTTTGCGATGACTCGCATTGACCTTAGTTTCCCTGAAATATTTCTTTGTCGCCCCCGCGATGTTTCTTTTCGCCGCCATCGCGCTATTCGGCCTCGAAGGGCGTCGCATTGGATGATTTTAGGGCATTTCCTCGGGTATTCCCCTTAGCCGCTAGTCCCGCAACCGGGCATGGCCTAGGGTGTCTGACCGATGTTCGTCTTAGTCCTTTCTTCTCTTGTAGGGCAGGTCTGGATCTGGCTAAATCAAGGAGAAGAGAAAGGGGAACCATGGCGAATATGAGTCGAGCAGTTACCATCAACGTCACGCTAATCACCGTCTTGCTCGTGCTGGGCTTGGCGATCAACAACCGTCAAGGATGGTTCATGAAAGAGATCCACCGCTTTGAGGCGCAAACGGAGCGGCAAGTAGCGGCAACGAAGCCCGCGAACGTAGTCTCGTCCTGTTCGGCGCTGGTGGCGGTGTTCTTCGCTTGGCGCACTTTCACCGGTTACCGGCGGCGCGGAACGGAGAAGCAAGTAGTAGCCTTACGGGTATGACCTGAGCTGCGGTTGCCCGCAGCGACTGGACCAACTCGAGTTGGCTGCCGCTGACGCTATAGTCGATATGAACGCGATACGTTTCGCGAGAGCGGAAAACTTCAAATCAGACGGGTCTGGTAGTCGCCTGGAAAACTTGCAGGTTTGGGTATTAGAACCGCACAATCTGGCGCTTAGGAAATTGGAGCGCAGCGGGGATCGAGACATTCGCGACGTGACGTATCTCGCCGAAAGTGGACTGATTCAGCGCGATACGCTGGTCGCCAGACGACGCTGCAAATGTGGGTATCGACCTGCTGGCCGGAGTAGTTACTCCGGATCGTCCCCGCCCGCCGCATTGAAGTAACAAGCGTCCGGGTGCTGAAACACCAAGGCGCTCACGCTCGCCTCGGGCTCCATCATGAAGCCTTCGGTGAGTTCGATACCGATATCCCCAGGCTGGATCAGCTTCCAGATTCCCAACTGATCTTCCATGTTCGGGCAGGCTCCGTAGCCGAAGCTATAGCGCTTGCCGCGATAGCGGGAGGTCCACCGCTCTTTCATGGTCATGGCCGGCGGGTCACCGATGCCCCAGTCCTCACGGATGCGGCGATGCAGCCATTCCGTGGTCGCCTCAGCGGTTTCGGTGGCCAGCGCCAAAAGGCCGACGCTCTTGATGTACTCGCCCTTCGCTTTGGCCTCTTCGGCGTGTTCGCGCACGCCGCCGCCGGCGCTCACCGCCATCACGCAGACATGGTCGCGCTGGCCGTTTACCGGATCCAGGATGAAGTCGGAAAGACACAGATTCTTGTCGCCACGCACGGTTTGGCGCGGAAAATGGAACGTATGATAGGGCGACTTTCCCCCGGGCGTGAACAAGTGAATCGAGTTGCCATCGCGCTCCGCCTCATAGAACTGCCACAACGCGCGCACCTTCATAAATCCAATGGACCATTCCTTCACCTCTTCCATCAAGTGGTAAAGTTCAATCGCCTTCTCGTCGCGCTCAGCGAACTTGGTTTCAAAGTTGCCCTTGAAGCCCATGTTCTTGCCATAGAGCATGAACGGATTGATGTAGCCCCACATCTCAGAAAGCTGGGGAACGTCGCGCATTTTGCGGTCGAGATAGGGCGCCGGCTGTAGCGGCACATCCGTACGGACTTGCTTCGAGCGCGTCGTCACAATGGCCGGTGCTTCGGCGGGCGCTGCCGCCGCCGGTGCCTCCACGTAAGTGAAGCGGAACTTCTCCAGCATCGCCGCCCGCGTCGCCGGCTCCATCACTTCGTTCATCAACCGCAAGCCCGTCATGGCGTCCTTGCAATAAATCGTGGGCGAGTCGTAGGCCGGCCCGATTTTCGATTGCGTATAGCGCTCCGACAGCGCCGCGCCGCCTACAAACAGCGGCACATGGATACCGGCGTTCTTCAAATCTTCGCCCGTAGTTACCATCTGTTGGGCGCTTTTCACTAAGAGGCCGGAAAGGCCAATCGCGTCCGGCTGGTGCTCGCGAAACGCGTTGATCAGGGTCTCGGGCGGAATCTTGATGCCTAGGTTGATCACTTCGTAGCCGTTGTTCGAGAGGATGATCTCCACCAGATTCTTGCCGATGTCGTGGACGTCGCCCTTCACCGTCGCCAGCAGAAACTTGCCGCGATTGGCGCTATCGGCCTTCGTCATGAACTGCTGCAGATGGTTCACCGCCGCCTTCATCGCTTCGGCCGATTGCAGCACCTCGGCCACAATCAGTTCGTTGTTGTTGAAGAGCCGGCCTACTTCGCCCATGCCCTTCATCAGCGGCCCGTTAATGATGTCCAGCGGGGCGACGCCGGGCTCAGCGCGCTTCAGTTCCAGGTCGGCGATCAGCCCGTCCTTGGAGCCTTCGATGATGTAGGTGGCCAAGCGCTCGTCGAGCGGCAAGTCCACGGCCTTCACCTTCTCCTTGCCTTTGCGGCCGCGGAAGTGGGCCGTAATCGCGGCAATATGAAACTGGTTGATCGCCGCTTTCTCTGCTTTGCTCTGCGTGCGCCAGTCATCCTTGCCTTGCGACGACAGCAGCAACTCCGTCTGCGGATGGCCGGGGGGAATTTCGACTACTGGCGTGTTGAACAAGAGCCACTCGGCCAGGTGCCGTTCTTCGGCCGGAATGCCGGCAAAACGCTCCAGCTTCTCGGCGTTGACGATCGCCAGGTCGAGCCCGGCGCGCGTGCAGTGATACACAAACACGGAATTCACCACTTCGCGCGCCGATGCCGGCAACCCGAAACTGATGTTCGATACGCCGAGCGTGGTCTTTACGTACGGAATCTGCGCTTTAATCAGCCGCAAGGCCTCAATGGTCTCGACGGCGCCGCCAATGTAGTTCTCATCGCCGGTGGCGCAAGGGAACACCAGCGGGTCGATGATGATGTTCTCCACCTTCACGCCAAACTTATTGGTGGCCACATCCACGGAACGTTGCGCCACCGCCAATTTCCGCTCGCGGGTAAACGCTTGCGCTTGCACCGGGTCTTCGTCGATGGTGCCAATCACCAGAGCGGCCCCGTAGCTATTGGCGATGGGGCAGAGTTGTTCAAACTTCTCTTCGCCATCTTCGAGGTTGATGGAGTTGATAATGGCCTTGCCCTGACAGTAGCTCAATGCGAGTTCGACGGCCTTGGGGTCCGTGGTGTCGATCATGATCGGCGCCTTCACCTTGCGGATGAGCTTTTCGTAAAAGAACGGAATGTCCTTCATCTCATCGCGATCCGTGGATTGCAAACAGACGTCGATAATGTGCGCCCCTCCGCGCACTTGCTTGCGGGCAATGTCGGTGGCCTCTTCCCACATCTCTTGCGCGATCAGGTCCTTAAACGCTCGTGAGCCGATCACGTTCGTCCGTTCGCCGATGATTAGCGGGCGCGTCGCATCGTCGGCTTCCACGAGTTCGATGCCCGTGTAAAGCGCCCGATGGCTCGCGGCGGGGATCTTGCGCGGCGCTTTCCCTTTCGCCATCTCCGCGATCGCGCGAATGTGGTCGGGATTGGTGCCGCAGCAACCACCCACAATGTTCAGCCAGCCATGGTCGGCAAACTTTTCCAACTGCCGCGCCAAGCTCTCGGGCGTCTCCGTGTACTTCAGCTCTTCGTTCGGCAAGCCCGCGTTCGGGTAACAAGAGATGCGCGAGGTGGCCATCTCGTGCAGCGTCCGGATGTGGTCCGTCATGAACTCGGGGCCCGTGGCGCAGTTGAGCCCGATCGACAAGATATCCAGATGCGCGATCGACGCGTAAAACGCGTCGGCCGTTTGGCCCGCCAGCATCGTTCCCATCGGCTCAATGGTGCCCGACACCATCGTCGGAATCCTCTCGCCCAATTCCTGGCCCAACTGGTTGATCGCCAGCAGCGCCGCTTTTACATTGCGCGTATCCTGGCAAGTCTCAATCAGCAGAATATCCGCGCCGCCTTCAATCAGCGCCTTCGATTGCCGGTAGAATCCTTCGCGCAATTGCTCAAAGGTAATGCCGCCCGTGACGGTGATGGCCTTGGTGGTTGGCCCGATGGACCCCGCCACAAACCGGGGTCCCTTCGCCCCATCGCAAGCCTCGCGCGCCAGCCGCGCCGAAATCGCATTCACCTCAAACCACTTGTCCTCTAAGCCAAACTCAGCCAGCGTAACCGGGTGGCCGCCAAACGAGTCCGTCTCCACAATATCCGCCCCCGCATCCAGGTACTGCTTGTGGATGTCAACGATCCAGTCCGGGTGGGTGAATAGAAGGTTTTCGGTGCAGTTTTCAAACTGGTTGCCTCCCCAATCTTCAATCGTGGGGTTTTTAGCCTGAACCATGGTACCCATGGCTCCATCAATGATCAATATCCGATGATCGAGTGCATCGTAGAGGGCTTGGCGGCGTTCAAGGCGAGTCAGCATAAGAGCTTACACCATTATATCAACATATCCAGATCGGTTGATGGGTTGCGCTTAATGAGTACGGTCGGAGCGGTTCTTCGACATGTACACCTGGAACTTCTTGCGCGCCCGTTGCAGCTTCCAG
>JAYVUQ010000111.1:0-4386 GCA_043787785.1 Bryobacteraceae bacterium | reverse complement strand
CTTGTCGTCGCGAGTGTACTTGGTCTTCGAGCTCAGCTCCACTTCGACAGCTTTTTTATCCTTCGTTTCAATGGTCAGGGCCTGAGCGGAGACCTTAGTAACCGTGCCCATCACATGTTCCACCCCGTTGTGGGCGAAAGCAATTCGCGTCGTTGCCAGTAAGAGGAAAAGCGCTAGGGCGTAAGCCACTTTCCTAAATCCATCAGTGTTGTGAATGCGTTTTTTGTTTTGCATTTGTGTTGTTTCCTTTCAAAAACTCTTCTTCTTCTTTTTCTTCCTGCAGGTCTGCAGCAGACTTCGGATTCATCTTTTGCATTTGCCGCTCTTCGTCATCAGAAACCTGCGGTAGGTGCCGGATGAAGTGTACGAGCTTCCACGAAGCCTGTTCTGATTTGGCGCTCCCAGTGCCCCAGGCGGGCATACCGGTTAGGCGGATGCCGTTCTCGATGATGAAAAACAATTCGCCATCTGTAAGTTTCTGAGTTTCGTCCTTGCGCATATCCGGAGCACGCGGATACATGTTGCGGCCCATTTCCGTGTCGCCATTTCCGTTATTGGCATGGCACGACGCACAATGGTCGGCCCAATGCTCTTGCGCTTCCGCAAGGACCTCGGCGGATTTTGACACCGGATTTTGCCGGGACTTAGCGATCCCTGGCATGGCTAAGCTCCGGGCCGCGCGCGCCGCAAACTTCTCGATTGAGATTGGTTCATCGCGCGCGCTAAAACCGTTCGCAGCCAACTTCAAAAATGCGAAAGCACCAAAACCAACTGCCGAAGCGACGATGATGAGAAGTACGAGAGTACGTTTCATTGCCATCTCCTAGTTCTGCCCGGTCCCGCTGGACGATGATTCACTTCGCATTGATGCAGGTTGGGGGCTATCACTGGCGAGTTCGATTCCGCCCGTCAACAACATCCCCTGAATTTCGACCGCCCGTCTCCTTGCCTCTACTAAAGCCATGACATAGTCTTCTTGAAGCTGGAAGAGATTTCGTTGGCTAATCAACACTTGCGGGTAAGCGGCTGCCATTCCGCGGAAGCTATTCAGATATAGATCGTAGGCTTGCTGGGCCTTCGGAATCATTCGACTCCGGAAGCGCTCCGCAGTCGCCATGGCATCTTTATACTCCCGATAAACTGGCGCCAATCTCGACTTCAGGGCAAGCTTCGTGCGATCCACTTCATGGCGGGCTCGATCACTTTCCGCTTTGGCAGCCGCCACCGCGCCTTGATTCCGATTGAAGATCGGAATTTGGATTCCTATGTCGAAGAATCCTTCCGGACCAACTGGCCGGCGCAGAACACCGCCCGTCTGGACTTCCAATAGTTCGCGGTTGTAGCGAACACCGCCGCTCACAAGCAGGTCCGGGATTGGCTCTCGGCGTGCCCGTTTGAGCGCAATTTCAGATCGGGTTGTGTTTACTTGGGCCGTTCGCAGTTCAGGGCTCTCCGCATAAATTCGCTCCAGCGCTTGCTCCGCATCGAGCTTGGGGACGTTATCGAGATCGCCTTCTAAGAGGGTTGGCCTCAACGAGGGATCATTGACGACAGCGGTAAGCTGCCGCCACGTCTGTTCTAGGGCGTTTCGAGCCTTCACCAGCCCCAGTTCGAGTCGCTCGGCCTCAATGTCGGCGAAGAGTTGATCTGGTTTGTCCGATTGCCCTACATTGCCCATCTCACCGGAAATTCGCACAACTTCACGTGCGAGACCAGCCAACTGTCCACGCACCTGGACCAGCCGTTGATCACCAAGAGCCTGGTAGTAGAGTTCACCGATTGCGTTTAAGACGCGTTGCCGCTGAGCCAGCGCCATTTGTTCCGCGGCGAGCCGGTCCTGGTTGGCGACTTGGCGGCTCAGGCCGAGTTTGCCGCCCATCACGATTCGTTGTTGGAAGCCGCCGCCGGTTTCGCCACCACGAATGATCGGTCCGCCGGAAATCTCTTCTCCCACAGCCGAGAGGATCGGATTGGGATAGAGGCCAGCTTGCTTGGCCCTTCCAACTGCGGCGGCAATTTCCGCTGTCGCCTGCTTCAGGGTCGGATTATTCGCCAGCGCCATCCGCTCCAAGTCTTCCAACCGCAGGCCAGATTTGCTCATCTCGGGTGAAGTTGGCGGCGCGCTTACGGGAGCAAACACCTGAACTTCGTAGAGGGTGTAGTCGCCTTCGTAGACTTTCGCGGAGATCTGGTCTCCGGCTTTCACGCGAGTGACAACTTCCTCTGCCTTATCTACGGCATAGGCCATCGTCATACCGCCCATCCAGCCTTCGACATTCTCGTGACTAACCGTAAGGCGCTTTGTGGTGACGTTTACCTGCTCGACTTTGCCTCGAAACGGAAAGGATTTCTTCCCGGTCGGCTGAGCGGATAGGGGTGACAGGAATGTGCATAGCAGCATGGCTAGCGCACCTACTCTCATCGAGAAGCCCATCATTTCGCACCTTTTTCAGCCGGCACAACTTCTACGTCGTGGAGTGTGTAATCTCCGTCATACACTTTCGCCTTGATCCGGTTCCCAACTTTAACGTTCTTCAAAACTTCCGGCTTATCCACGGCGTAAGCCATGGTCATTGCGCCCATCCAACCTTCGACGTCTCCGTGGCTCACGGTCAGCTTTCCAGTACCTTCACTGACTCCCTCGACTTTGCCAAGCAGGACGTGACCAACCGGCTTTCTCTCTTCGGGCGACTTTTGCGCATTCTGCTGAATTAGCTGCATGATTTGGTCGTACTTTTCCGGCGGCAACACGCGGACCAGCGTCATCATCCCGCCCATCGCACCGCTCCAGCCTTTGCGCAGCCCGTAATTTTCCGGCTTCTGGACCATTGCATCCGCGGGCATCCACATATCCTGCGGATAGCCCGGAATCTTTTTCTTCTCGGGATCGTCCTTGGGGTACATGTCCATCGCCGGATCGGTCTTGCCATTCATCTTGCTCATGTCGTGACCCGGCATGGCAGCCATGTCACCCGGTCCGCCAACAGGCTCCATCGAATGCGGGCCAACGAGGTTCGAGCTGAGCCTTTCGACGTCGGCCGCAAGGCCCAGGCCACGTCCGAACGAGGGTCCTAGTTCTTCCGAAAGCGCATTCCCGCGGCGTACAATCCCCATTCCCGCTTCCATCCCCGCACCGGTCTGCAAGCCGCGTATGGGCGACATGACGGGACCTACCATAGAGGCCATTTGGTTCATCATGTGGTGAGGTAGGTGGCAGTGCAACATCCAGTCACCGGCGTATTTGGCGTCGAACTCGATGTCGCGTGCCTGGGCTACGCCCACGATCACGGTATTCTCTTCGTGCCAAAGGTGTTGCGGCTTTCTTCCCGCCTCAGTCCCGGTCACAGAGAACTGATTGCCGTGCAAGTGAATGGGATGGTGATCCATTCCCAGATTGATGAGCCGGATTCGAACCCGCTCGCCTTGCTTTACGAGCATGGGCGTAGTCGCGGGTCCAGACTTACCGTTGAACGTGAGCCAGTTGAACTCCATCGACAGGGTATTTGGGACATTGTTGTTGGGCAACAACGCCCACTCTTGAATCACGATGCCAAAGTCCCGGTCTACCGCGGGAGTCGCTGGCACCTTCGGGTGCATGATAAACATGCCCAGCATGCCCATCATTTCCTGCATCGCGAAGTGCGAATGGTAAAAGAACGTCCCGGCCTGATTAAGCGTGAACTCGTAGACGAATCTTCCGCCCGGTGGCACGGGATCTTGTCCCAGTCCAACGCTACCGTCCATCTCCATCGGCACTTCAAAGCCATGCCAGTGGATCGCCGTCATCTCCGGAAGGTGATTGTCGAACACGACCCTCACTCGATCGCCCTGATTGATTTCTATGGTTGGGCCAGGCACGCTCCCGTTGAACCCCCAAGCGTCCACCGGGCGGCCCGGAGCAAACTCAGTCCGGACGACTTCAGCAATCAAGTTGAACTCCTTGACGCCGTCGACCATCCTGTGAGGAAGCTTTGGCACGTCCGGCATGGACACCGGCAGATTGGCGCTGGATCGGTGCGCCGCATGGGGATCGGCTGCGGCTTTTGCCGCCATCGTGTGCCCCTGCATGTTGTGCTCCTGCATGCTTGGCATAGAGACAGGCTTTCCCTTCGACTGCTGCTGTGCAATTGCCGCGTTGCCCCCTGCCCACAGAGCTGCGGCTGTCGAGGCCAAGCGCGTAAAAAATGTTCTTCGTTCATTCATCTCAGTACTCCTTGTTGCTAATCTGTCGCGTACCCGCCAATTGCGGGATGCCGACTAAGCGCGGTTAGAAAAACGCGCTGGTAACGCTCGCCGGTATTCGCACGTACGCGGTTGCGGGACTTCGTTAAAAGCATGGGGATTCGCTTCTTGTTACGTCGAGAAAGGCGACATGCTGGAATCTCG
>JAYVUQ010000110.1:0-3726 GCA_043787785.1 Bryobacteraceae bacterium | reverse complement strand
GCCGCGGTGGACTGCGGCGCCGTGGCGGCCTCCTTGCTCGAGAGCGAGCTCTTCGGCAGCACCCGCGGGGCTTACACGGGCGCCGATCGCGACCGCGTCGGTATCTTCGAGGCCGCCAATCGAGGCACCGTCTTTTTGGACGAAATCGGCGACATTGACGCCAGTTTTCAGCTCAAGCTCCTACGCTTTCTCCCGGAGCGCGAGGTGCGTCCTTTGGGCGCATCGAAGTCCAGGCCAGTGGATGTGCGGATCGTTTCGGCCACCAATCGCGACATGCAGCGTCTGGTGGACGAAGGCAAATTTCGCGAGGACCTTTGGTTTCGCCTGAACACCGTGCCGGTGAAGCTTCCCCCGTTGCGTGAACGCCGCGGCGATGTTCCGTTGTTGGCCCATTTCTTTCTGAAGCAGTACAACGAGCGTTACAACCAGCACGCGAAGCTCCTCGATTCCGGCTTGCGGATGATGGAAGACTACACTTGGCCGGGCAACGTGCGCCAGTTGCAGCATCTGGTGGAGCGCCTGTCGATTCTGGCCCCGGAAGGCCGCATCGATAGCGGCGCGGTGCGCTTGGCCATCTCCGAATCGCAACCTTCGGACACACCGTCGGAGTCCTTGGCCGATACCGAAGCCGAGCAGATTCGCAAGGTGATGGCGGCGGCGAACAACAACAAGAGCCGCGCGGCGCGTATTCTCGGCATCGAACGCAAAACTCTCTACCGGAAGCTCGAGCGCTTGAATTTGATGGGCGAGTAGCGGCGCTACTTCAGTGGCTGGTCATAGCCGGACAGGCGCCGCACCCAGATGTTGCGATAGCGCACGCTGGTGTCGTGGTTTTGCAGGCCTAGCGGTTCCTCCGCGCCGTGCGGCTCATATGTACCCACCACGCGATGCGACATGCGGCCGGAGATCTCTTTGCGATGGTGAAGCACGATGCCGTTAGCGATCACCGTGATATAGCCGGGCTTGGCCAGCTTGCCGCCTTCAAACTTGGGTGCTTCAAAGACGATGTCATAGGTTTGCCACTCGCCCGGCTTGCGCGAGGCGTTCACCAGCGGCGGCCATTGGGCGTAGATGGCGCCGGCTTGGCCATCGGCGTAGGTGGGGTTGTTGTAAGAATCTAACACTTGGATCTCGTAAAGATTCATGAGTAACACTCCAGAGTTGCCGCGCCACTGGCTGGTGCCGTCGACCTCGGCCGGGGCGGCCCACTCCAGGTGGAGTTGCATGTCGCCAAACTTCTCCTTGGTAACCATGCCGCCGGAGGTCACCTCCATATAGCCGTTTTCTACTTTCCAGGCCGCTGCCTGGGGGCCGGATTTGGTGGGAGCTTCCCACTTCGACAAGTCCTTGCCGTCGAAAAGGACGATCGCGTCGGAGGGCGGCGCGCCATAACTCGCGCCCGGGGTCACCATCCGGGGACGTGGCCGGTCCATGTCGTGAACCTTCCACTTCTGGCCGGGCAACACGGGCGTGTCGGTGTAGCCCAACGGGGCGGTGCGCCCCTTCTTGCGAGGCTGGGCGAAAGCGCCCTGGCTGAGGAGGCACAGAGCGGTAGCGAAATAGACGATTCTTCTGTTCATCTTGACCACTGAGCTTAGCAAAGAACCGCTTCCAGAATCCCTAATTCATCTTCTCGTGACAAGTGGCGCAGTCGTTAGAAGCTTTGTTCTTCTGGTGGCACGTCATGCAGGAGCCCATGTTGGTTTCCACTTCCCGCTTGAGTGCGTCGCGTTTGGCAACCGGGCCGTGGCAGGTTTCGCATTTAGCCCCCGCGTCGGTGTGCACTTTGTGGCTAAAGAAGACGAAGCCCGGGATCTGGTAAACCCGGACCCAAGGGACCGGTTTTTTCGCGACGTGGAATGCCGTCAATTTCTGGATGTGGGGGGACTCTTTTTTTACCGCGATGTGGCAGGACATGCACTTCTTGGTTTCTGGGATGGTCGCCTGCTCGCCGGGGGCGGGCATCGTGTGGCACTCGGCGCATTTCAGTAATGCGGTTTCGGTGTGGGTCTTGTGGGAGAAGGGAAGCGGTTGGTCCGCGGCCAGCAAAAAGAATAACAGCCAACTCATAGAGACTTGGTCCTCATTTGTTCAGCCAGATACTCGCCTGCGCGCATGCTGAGGGCGAGCATCGTCAGCGTCGGGTTCTGCGCGCCGCCGGAGACGAAGCAAGAGCCATCGGTGACGAATAGGTTTTTTACGTCGTGGGCTTGGTTGTGAGCGTTCAGCACACTGGTTTTTGCGTCGTTGCCCATGCGGCAGGTGCCTAACTCATGGATACTCTCGCCCGGAGGTACCATTTGCCAATGCTTGGTGAGAACCTCAAAGCCGGCCGATTTACACAGTTCCTCCATCGTATTGGCGGCGTCTTTAGCCATGGCGAACTCGTTGCCGGTGTATTTCTGGTGAATGTGTAGGACGGGGATGCCCCAAGCATCTTTCACATTGCGATTAATCTTTACGTGATGCTCCTTGCGGGGCAGTACCTCGCCCATGGTGGTCATGTTGAAGCCGGCACCGCGAAGGTCAGTGAGCTGTTTCCACATAGCCTCGCCATAGGTGGGGAGTAAGTGTGGGCCGGGCGTGCCGCCGGATCCGAAATCGAGGGAGTAACCGCGGATGAATTCCTTACTCCTCTCCTTGAGGTTGCGAAAACGAACAACATAGCCGCCGCCGCCCATTAGCCCTCGCGGCGCGTTGCCGCCTTTCGCCTCCGGCACAATGGCTTGTACCGTGCCTTTCACATAAAACTGGTCGAATAAATAATGCCCCAACACGCCGCTCGAGTTCGCGATGCCGCTATTGAGCAAGATGCGAGTTGTCTCCAGGCACGAAGCGCCGAGATACAGTGCCCGGCCGGCATTCACGTAATATTCGCGCTTGGAAAGGCGGTCGACAAAGTGGACGCCGGCGGCTTTTCCGGTGTTCTCATCGAGAGCGATTTCCCGCACCACGGCGTTGGGAACAATTTGTAGGTTCCCGGTCGCCATGGCCTCAGGCAGCAGTAAGTTCAAGGAGCTAGCAAGAGTTCCTTGCGAACGGCGTTGCTTCGTGGTCGGGACGCCAGCTTTCTTGCAGGCGGCCTCGAAGCGCTTCACGGATTCAGAATCCTTGGTCTCATCCAAGCTTACGTTGCCGTCCGGCAACTGCGGAAAGCCTTCTTTGCGACCGGAGACATGAAAGATAGGCTCGACCCGTTCGTAGTAAGGAGCCAGATCGGAGTATTGAATGGGCCAGTTATCGCCGAAGCCGTCGTGGTCTTTGCATTTGAACTCGTAATCGGACAAACGCCAACTGGCGCGGCCCCAAAAAAGCGTCTTGCCGCCCATTATCCGCAACCTTACCCAATAGTAAGGGTCGCCCGGATCGTACGTATATGGGTTCTCACGCTCGTCCGCCCAGGCATTGGCGCTGAATTCTGAGGCTTGTGTCACATGCGGGAATCGCCCGGGCTCGCCGAAGCCACGGAAGGGCAGGTCATAGACGTTACGCAGCACGCGGCCTTTGTCGAGGTCCACGTGCGGACCGGCGTCCAACATCAGGCACTTGATGCCAAGCTTGGTAAGTGTATAAGCCGCCATGCCGCCCGTGGCGCCGGAACCGATGATTAATACTTCGTGGTCAGACTTACTAAACATGGCCTAATGAAAGATCTCTTCGAGGCTGGCGGCGGTCGCCAGTTGATAGATCTCTTCGAGCAACTCATTCTCGTGAAAGTTAATCCAA
>JAYVUQ010000109.1:0-4503 GCA_043787785.1 Bryobacteraceae bacterium | reverse complement strand
GGATCGACGGCAACGCGCAATATGCTCGAGTTGACGCGGCAATCGGACGCCAGGTACCTCCTGGCCTCCACTTCGGAATGCTACGGCGATCCGCTCGAGCATCCGCAAAAAGAGAGCTATTGGGGCAACGTGAATCCGGTGGGCCCGCGCTCCTGTTATGACGAAAGCAAGCGCTACGCCGAGGCCATGACCATGGCTTACCACCGCACCTACGGCACGAAGACGGCCATCGCGCGCATCTTCAATACCTATGGCCCGCGCATGGCCCTCGACGATGGCCGCGTGGTGCCCGCGTTCCTTCAGCAGGCGCTCACCGGCAAGCCGCTCTCCATCTTTGGCGATGGCACGCAAACGCGCAGCTTTTGCTACGTCAGTGACCTGGTAGAGGGGCTCTTGCGCCTGGCCCATGCTGACGAGCGCTACCCCACCAACCTGGGCAACCCGGCCGAAATCACGGTAGGCGAATTCGCCGAGCGCATTCGCGCTTTAACCGGGACGGCCTCGACGCTCGAGTACCATCCGCTGCCCGAGAACGATCCGCAGCGCCGCCGGCCAGACATTAGCAAAGCCAAGCAGCTCTTGGGTTGGGAGCCGCAGGTGAGGCTGGAGGATGGGTTGCGCGAGACGATTGAATACTTCAAGCCACGGGTTGGGGCTTGATCCAAATGCGGGCTGCGGCGGAATTGCCGAGCTGAAACGGGCGATCGCTCATTCGAATTGTCAGCGTGTCGTCGTAATTCTTGGCTTCAATTCTTAATTCCGCGCCCGGCCGCACCCCGAGTTCGTCCAAATAAATGAGTAACTGCCGGTCGCGCTCATAAACGCTGGTGACGGTGCCCTGGGCATTGACCGGCAGTTCGCTCAACGTTAACCAACCCCGCTGGCGTCGCACTGCGGGAGTGTCATTCTCCACCCGATTGCCGTGCGGGCAAGTCGCGTTAGTGCCCAGCTTTTCAATCAACTTGCGTTCAAAGTCGCCAGAGACCGCGTGTTCGAGTTGCTCCGCCTCTTCATGCACCTTATACCACTCCATGCCAAATACCTCGGTCAGCATGCGCTCAATTAAGTAATGGCGATACAGCAGACGATGGGCAATCTCGCGACCCTCATTCGCCAAGCTGATCTGGCCGGTCTCCGGCGTCACCCGGATCAAGCCATCGCGCTTCAACCGCTTGATGGCGGCGGTGACGGCGGGCGCGGAAACATTGAGCCACCGGGCCAAGGTGGCCGCGATGACGGTTTCGCCTTCCGTCTCCAGATCGGCGATGGCCTTCAAATAGTTCTCTTTGGATACAGTAATCTTCACGCGGGCCCGCCTTCAGTGTAGCGTCCCCACGCTGGTCGCGGCGGGCTGCTATCCTGCGATCAATGAAAACGATTCGGTCCGGTTGCGCGCTCTTGATGGGCTTGGTTCTGGTGCTGATGGCCCAGGAACGGGTCGACCTGCCGGCCATCCACCGCTTAAAACAAGAGGCTTTGAACAACTCCAAGGTGATGGACACGCTCTTCAATTTCACCGAAGTGATCGGCGCCCGGGTAACCGGTTCGCCGGCGCATAAGGCGGCCGCGGACTATGCCGTGAAGCGTCTGCAGGAGCACGGTGCCACGGCCAAACTGGAGAAATACGAGTTCGGCCGCGGCTGGAGTTACTCGCACTTCGACATGCACATGACGGAGCCCGCCGCGGCTACGATCATCGGCTATCCCCTGGCGTGGACGCCCGGCACCAACGGCACTGTAAATGGCGAAGTGATATTTGCTCCGATTACCACCCCGGCCGATTTTGGGCGATTTAGAGGTAAGTTGCGCGACAAGATCATTCTCATGGAGCGGCCGCGCGAGTTGGCGCTGCCGATCACTGCCCTGGCCAAGCGTTACAACCAGCAGGAATTGGAAGAGATGGAAATGGCGGCCGCCATGAGCGGTGTGCGCGGGCCGGGTGAGCAAGCTGGAGGACCGCCGATGGCGCTGCCTTTGGAGCCTGGCGAGGAGCGGCCCACCTCGCCCGATGGCATTCGCCGCGTCATGCAGCGCTTTCGCGACCAACGAAATCAGTTTCTGAAAGACGAGGGCGTCCTGCTGACGCTTTCGGCGGGAACCAAAGGCGAAGGCGGTACGGTCTTTGGTACCTCTGGCGGATCCCACGATCCCAAGTCCGTTACGCCACCGCCGATGGCCGCCATTGCCAGTGAGCATTACAATCGCCTGCACCGTTTGCTCACCAAGAAAATTCCGGTCAAGGTGGAGTTCAACATCAAGAGCCAGTTTCATGACGACACCAAGGACTCGTTCAATGTCATCGGCGAAATTGCCGGTACCGGTAAAAATAAAGACGAGTACGTGATGATCGGCGCCCATCTCGATAGCTGGCACGGTGGCACCGGCGCCACCGACAACGCCGCCTCTTGTGCGGCGATGATTGAGACGATGCGCGTGCTCAAGGCGAGCGGCGTGGCGCTCAATCGTTCGGTGAAGATCGGGCTCTGGAGCGGGGAAGAGCAGGGGCTCTTAGGGTCGCGCGCCTGGGTAAAAGAACATCTGGCCGACCGCGACACCATGCTACTCACCAAGGAGCACAACCGCATTTCGGCGTACTTCAATATCGACAACGGCGTCGGCAAAATCCGGGGCATCTACACGCAGGGCAATGAGATGGTGAAGCCGATCTTCGAACAATGGTTCACTCCTTTGAAAGACCTGGGCGGTGCCATGCACGTCACCGGCCGCAATACCGGCAGCACCGACCACGTTTCCTTCGACAATGTCGGCGTTCCTGCCTTTCAGTTCATTCAGGACCCAATGGACTATTCTTCGCGCACGCATCACTCGAACATGGATAACTACGATCGCATCCAGCCGACCGACTTGATGCAGCAAGTGGCCGTGCTTTCGTCATTCGTCTATCACGCCGCCAACCGCGACGAAGCCCTGCCGCGCAAGCCCTTGCCGGCCGCGCCGAAAAAGCCGGAAGTGAAGAAAGCCGCCGCCGCTCCGGCACCGAGCGGCACTCGGTAAGGGCGGTCACAAGCATCTTGCCCCTTGCTCTCATCGACTTACGAATAATTGCTGGGTTACCCCTGCTATCGTTGTATCGATGCCCCACTCCACCTCCACCATTCTTAGCCCACCGCGCGAGCGGTGGGGCACATTCACCCTAAGCCCGAATAGAATCAACAATTCCCGGGTTAGTTTCGTCACCTAGTTTCTTCATCTTGGCCAGGCATTGGTCCGGCCCGCAAAACGACTCGGCAGAGGCCCGAACTCGATACTAAACTTGTAATATGAATCGTCTGTTTCTTTCTTGTTTGATGAGCGTCGCCCTCGGCTTGTCGCAAACGCCCCCGACCCCGAAGACGGCCACCCCAGCGAAGCCCGTACCCGCCGCGAAGCCAGCGGTGATGGCGCCGAAGCCTGTCATGGCGGCCAAGCCCAAGCCGGTGGTGGTACCCGCGAAGCCCGTCGCGCCCCCGGAGCCGGATCGCGATCCCGGCCTTTATGCCGATTTTGAAATTGTGCAAGGCGCCGACAGCCTGGGCCGCATTGTGATTAAGTTCTACGAGACGGAGATGCCCATCACCGTGCATAACTTTGTTGACCTCGCCCGCGGCGTGAAGCTCTTTCTTGACCCCAAGACTCAGCGGCGTGTGAAACGGCCGCTGTATAACGGGCTGGTCTTCCATCGCGTGATTCCGGAGTTCATGATACAAGGTGGAGACCCGATGGGCACTGGCTTCGGTGGCACCGATGCGATTCAGGATGAGTTTCATCCCAGCCTTGGTTTCGATAAGCCGTACTTACTCGCCATGGCCAACGCCGGCCCCGGCACGGGCAGCAGCCAGTTCTTCATCACCACGAAGACCCAGCGCTTGCCTGAGTATTTGAACGGCAAGCATCCCATCTTCGGCATCGTCACTGAAGGGCAGGATGTCGCCGAGAAGGTGGTAAACGTGCCCGCGGGCGACGGTAATAAGCCCAACGTGGCGGTGGTGATGAAGACGGTAACCATCAAGCGCTTCCCGAAGGGCGCACCCATCTGGCCGGTAACGTCGGCCGCCAAGCCGATGGCGCCGGCGGCCAAGCCGGTGGCACCGGTGAAGCCGGCTATGAAACGACTGTGATGACGCGGATCGTCTCGCTGCAAACCGGTTTGCCACGCTTGATGGATCCCCACGGCCAGCCCTGGACCACCGCGACCTACAAGAACGCGGTGCTGGGGCGCGTGGCCCTTACCGCGGAGGGCTTGGCCTTTGATGGCCATGCGGATTTGGAACATCATGGCGGCCGCGATAAGGCGGTGCTGGTCTACAGCGACGACCATTCCGAGCGATGGCGTCGTGAGTTGTTTCCCGAGGGCCTTGAAGCGGGCGCCTTCGGTGAGAATTTCACCGTTCAGGGTTTAACCGAGGCGACGGTCTGTGTGGGCGATATCTTTGACGTAGGCTCGGCGCGTGTCGAAGTCAGCCAGCCCCGCCAGCCTTGTTGGAAACAGGCCCGGCGCTATGC
>JAYVUQ010000108.1:0-7410 GCA_043787785.1 Bryobacteraceae bacterium | reverse complement strand
CTTTCGGGCGTCGCGCGGCCCGGGCCAAAGCGCTCGTTCACCACGGCGGCGATGCGCGCGGCGGTGGTGAAGTCGGCTTGCCGGAGTTGCAACCGAATGGTGGAGCCAAGGGCGACGGTGGGTGCCGCGCGTTCGACGATTGCGCCGCTAGGAACTCGTCCGGCCGTGGGGTGGTTAAGCGAGGCGCTCGCACCGCCCCCCTTGGCCACAAAGCCGCCCGTGATCACCGAGCCTTGCGCCACCGCGTAGATCTGTCCGTCGAGGCCGCGCAGGGGAGTGGCGAGTAGCATCCCGCCTTGCAAGTTGGTGGAGTCGCCCATGGCGGCCGCCGTCAGGTCAATTCGCTGGCCAGGCTGGGCAAAGGGAGGCAGGTTGGCAGTGATCATTACCGCCGCCATGTTTTTTACCTGAAACCCGGTGGGGCTTACCTGCACTCCCATTCGCTCCAGCATGTTCGACAGCGTCTGGGCGGAGAAGACGGTCTGCCGCTTGTCGCCCGTACCCTGTAAACCAACCACGATGCCGTAGCCGATCAACTGGTTCTCGCGTACACCTTCGACGGCAATCAGCTCTTTGACGCGCGTCGCCTTCGGCGCGGGCGATGCCCCGGGCAGAATGAGCGCGCTCAACAGCAGAACGAGGATTCCTCTTAAAATGGCAACACTCCCAGCAACAAGCGATAAAGCAGATTCGGCCGGCGGACCACGTCGTCAACCACGCCGCGGCCGGTAACCCGCACCTCGAGCTGCGCAATGCGGTCCGAACGGATCTGGTTGAGCGCCGAGACGTCGTTCCAGCGCACCACGCCGCGCACGCTAACCGTCTGACGCTCGGAATTGACAGCGATCTGCTTGGTGCCCATCACGACCAGGTCGCCGTTCGGCAGCACCTCGGTGATGCGGGCCGAAAGCGTGGTGGTGAGCGTGTTGGTGCGGCTGGTTTCGCCCTGCCCTTGCAAGTTGGAGTTGCCGGTGAGACCCGTGAGACTCGAGAGTACCCCGGCAGCACGGGTGGGGCCCGCGAGCGCCGCCACGCTGGCCTTGGCGGAACTCTTCCGCGTGGCCGTGGTGATGCCCTTATTGTCGGCCGAAGCGCGGTCGGAGACGATGATGGTGACAATGTCACCCGTCTGATTGGCGCGGAAATCGCGCGCGAGGTCACCCAGCCGGCTGCCGGGGACAAAGGTCGAACCGGGCGAGATGGCCGCAGGAAGCGAGACCGAGCGCGCCGCCTCCAGGTGCTCCTCGAGCGGCGTCCTTACCGGTTCGCGGCCCTTTCGGCTGAGCGGCCAGATGGCCAGGCACATGAGCAAGAGACTAGGGACGAGCATCGGGTTTTTCCTCTACGGCTTTCAGGGCACTGGCTTTCAGGTCACTGGGTTTCAGGGCACTGGGTTTTAGAGCAGTGGGCCGGACGGTCGCGCGCTCCGGCAGCATGACGGCCCGGCCCACGCCGGTCACCCGGGACGAGAAGCGCCGCCCGGTGAGCGGATTTTTGAGCAGCACATTTTCTCCGGTCCCACCGGTGGATTCAGCCTGAACGGTTAAAGTTGCTTGCGCTTCGCCCGGTAAATCTCCAGATGAATCCCCCGACAAATCTACGGTTACCATGTCACCGCGTTCGATGGCGCGCCGGACAGCCAACAACTCTGGCAGTACCGGCGCGCCAGCAACGACGCGCCTACGAACACGTCGGCCGATGGCCAGTGCCGGGTCAGCCAGTGGAGCTTCCCAGGCGGGATAGTCGTTAAATTGGACCAGCGCAATGGCGTCGCGGGTAACGGTCTGGCCGGGCTCGAGAGTCTGTAAGGCGATCAGCCCCGGTCTCGAAATCGTCACCCGGACTCGTGCCCACACCGGAAAGGCTCGTCCACTGTCCGTCACTACCCGCCCGCGCCAAAGTACGGGCGGCAACCCGTCCCCAGGGAGAGCCGGTTTGAGGCTGCGATGGGCGCTGCGGGGGATCCGGGGTATGCGGGGCAGCGCCTGCACCCAAAACTCGAGCCGCCCGGAAGGTGCCTGGCGTGGGCCAAAGCCGATCAGTTCGATGGCGAAACCCGCTCCAGCGGTCCGCATTGCCTGAAGGAGGCGGTCGGGGTTGATCACTTCCACGGTGCGCTCAAGACAAATGCCGCCCACAGACTCGCCCCCAGAGTTGCCCCCCTCTCCAGGATTCAGCGCGAGGCCCAATTGACGCCCGAGCCTCACCATTTCACCGGGCGCGATCCAGCGCGTGACACCCGGCGAGGGGGCCCAGGCGACATGCGCCGCTGACGGCAATGCGGCAAAGGCGGGAGCGAACGCAGCCAAGTCGGCGGCCGTCACCGAGTCCCTGCTGATCGCGATGCACGCTCTCCCAGAGCCTTCCCCGGTAGCGCCGAAGAGTGCCAGCTCCATACTAAACAGTCCCAGGCTAACGCGCCACATTGTTCACCTGCTGATACATCTCGTCGGCGGCCTTGACCACCTTCGTATTGGCCTCATAAGCACGCTGACTGACGATCATGCTGATGAACTCTTCGACCACGTTGACATTCGAGTTCTCGACATAGCCTTGCAGCAGAGCTCCGATACCTTCCTGGCCGCCAGGATTGCCGACCACCGGCTCGCCGCTGGCATCGGTGGGCGCGTAGAGATTCCGCCCCAAACTGTTGAGGCCCGCTGGGTTGACAAAATTCGCCAGTTGAATTTGCCCCACCGTTTGTGACGCCGCCTGGCCTGGCTGGCTGTAGCTGACGGTGCCGTCGGCCGCAATGGTAATCGCTTGGGCCTCGGGCGGAATTGTGATCTGAGGCTCGAGCGGATCGCCGTCCTGGGTGACCACGTTTCCGTCGCGGTCCAGGTGAAACTGCCCCCCGCGCGTGAAGGCGACCTCGCCCGTAGGCCGGCGGATCTGGAAGAAACCCTTGCCCTGCACCACCATGTCTAGCGAGTTGCCAGTGAGCTGAAAGCTGCCCTGTTCGAAGATAATCGAATTCGAAGAGGCCCGAGCGCCTAAGCCCAGTTGCAGGCCGGTGGGAATAACCGTTTGAGCGGTAGCGGCGGCTCCCGGCTGGGCCAGCGTCTGGTAGAGCAGATCCTGAAACTGAGTCCGCCGCATTTTGAAGCCAACCGTGTTGGCGTTGGCCAGGTTGTGGGCGATATTGTCGATGTTGATTTGCTGGGCGACCATGCCGCTACCAGCGCTATAAAGGGCTCGAATCATAAATTCCTTTGTTCGTCCCCCCTCGAAGAAGGGGGCTAGGTAAACTTCGCCACTTCCTCGACACTGCGGCGGTTCATTTCGCCGCCAATCTGCAGAGCTTTCTGCAGGCTTTCAAACTGACGCATGACGTTGATCAGGCGCACGGCGGACTCGGCCGGCGTCACGTTGGCTGTTTCGAGCTTGCCCTGCTGCACCTGCGCCGTGGTCGAGCGGGGTACGGCGGTTGGGGAGTCTAAGGCAAAGTAGTTGCCGGAACGCTTCTGCAATTGCTGGGGCGCGCCAGGGTCGGCGACCAACAGCCGGTTTACCACCAAACCGTCTTGCCGCATGGTGCCGTCGCGGTCAAATTCGACCGGACGCCGAGGGTCAAGCAGGATGGGATTGCCCCCATTGCCGATCACCGTGAAGCCGTCTTGGGTTTCAAGGCGCGACCTGCGCCCCAGCAGCGTGTTGTTCGCCTCATTGTTCGCCGCTGCCTCCACCGGCACCAAGCGGAAGTGGCCGTCACGGGTGTAAAGGAGGTCGGGCTTCGGATTAGCCTGGCCCGCACTAGCCAGGCCCGAACTAGATTGGCCCACACTAGATTGGCCCACACTAGATTGGCCGGTAACGACGAAGAAGCCCTTGCCCTCGAGCGCGACGTCGAGCGGTTCCCCGGTCGTAGCAAAAGCGCCTTGTGAAAAGTCGGTCCAGCGAGAGTCAATGTCCGGCTGCTGGGTGGGATCGAAGGCACCCGTGGTGGCGTCATAGGCTTGGTCGGCGGCATAGCGACGGTAGAGTTCGCGATCAGCCTTATAACCGGTCGAATTGGCGTTGGCCAGATTGTTGGCCAGCAAATCCAGGGCCTCCACTCGAGAGCGGATTCCGGCAGCGGCGGTGGCAGTGAGCGCATCCATCGGGGTTTGGCAGAGCAATTCTGGGGCCGAACCCAGGGGCCGAACCCAGGGGCCGAACCTAGGGACCGAACCTAGGGACCGAACCTAGGGGGGGCCAGACGCAGGGATTCACTTTGGCCACGAAACTGCAATGTCTCGCCCCGTGCTTGACCTTGCCGGCCGATTTTCGCCATCCTCCGAAACGAAGGCCAACCGCGCCCGGGCTTCGGTTCCTTTGCCTTCGGGCCGCGCCAAACCTGTCGCAACTGAGGTCTTTGCGCAGGAATTCCAGTCGATGGTTCGAGGTAGCGATGCTTCGTTCGCCCAGGAGATCCACGAGCAATCCTTCCGCTTGTCGTCGCGGCGAGGACGGGAATCGGCGAATCGCCAGCCCAAGGAAGACGCGCGTCAGGCTGATCCGCGTTCCGATTCGGAACAATCCCAACCGATTCGGAACCCGATTTGGTATCCGCGCCCTGTAAATCGTCCGGCGATTCTATGCATTCGGGCACCGGGTAGGGTGCTGGGTAACGAAGACGAGGCAACTAACCCGGCACTCAAAGATCGTAAAAGTTCAGTGATCGAGGGTACAGCCCCAAGCCTTGAACAAAAACAAAGCGTCGAAACAAAACAGGGGGGTGAAACAAAACTGAGCGGTGGCGGGCTTTCGGCAGATGACAATTTTTTGACGGCCGCCGTTTTGACGTCTGCTCAAGCGGTCGATTGGGTGAGGGGCTTTCCCGCCGCTCTGGGGGCACCGGTGGCGTCGACATCCGCAGCAGAATCGGATAGGGGACCCGGCGCACCGGACGGCGCGAGCGGCAAAGTAATGCTTGCGGCCTCTGAAGCTTCGCAACTCGCATTGTCTGCCGGAGACTCAGCCCGAGAGTCAGCCCGAGAGTCAGCCGGGGAGGCAGCCGGGGAGGCAGCCGGGGAGGCAGCCGGGGAGGCAGCCGGGGAGATCGTTAGCCCAGAAGACCCTAACACTTCGGCTCCACCCGCAACCCGGCTGTCGGACACGCCGTCGGTGGAAGGGGAGATGGTGATCGAGGCGGGTATTGAGGCTACGCATGTGGGCGCCTCAGCAGGGCGTCGAGAGGGCTTTGCGCTCAGCGCCATCGAATGGAGTTCGCCTGGTCAACTGGGTTCAGCAGCGGCACTGATGTCAGAAAACCCGCTGCCAGAAAACCGACAGCCGGAGCGGACGATGGAAGTATCGGATGCCAGAACCGAAGCGCCCACTCCGTCGGCTGAGGCAGGTGGTGTGCAGGTAGGGGCAATGCAGGCAGGGGAGATGCCCTGGAGCGAGCTAAGGAATGTAGAGGGAGCCAACCGGCCACCACCCACTTCACCGAGCCAACACAGCGCTCGCAACCCTCCGACGCCCCGGCACCACGGAATCGATGGGGCGATCCCAGCAGCAGCCAGCCAGAACGGACTCGTTCCGCGGGACCCGAGCCGATTGGCCTTTCTAGCAAGGCTGACACCGGATCCGGCCGCGGGCCAAGATCTCAATTGGGGCAGTGACCAGAAGGTGGCTGAATTCTCGCTGGCCAATCTGGCTGTGCCGGATCGCCCACCTGCGGATGGTGCTCAGGCTGGCGACGGCGGAGAAAATTTGGTGGGAGGCCGGCCGGGCAGCAACAAAGTGGAGAGAGCCATGACGGCGACGCTTTTGAGCTCAGGTGGACCTGGCACCAGGGGCCTGGACGGCGATCAGGGCCGGTC
Organism: Bryobacteraceae bacterium; assembly: GCA_043787785.1. Lineage (GTDB taxonomy): Bacteria > Acidobacteriota > Terriglobia > Bryobacterales > Bryobacteraceae > JALHNI01. Next base: position 1,603 of record JAYVUQ010000108.1, on the reverse strand, counting down.
GGCCAATAATGGGTCGGTCGGAACTGGGTTCGGGGCCGAGGCCCAAACCGGCGCTCCCGATCAAGATCCAGTGGCCCGTAAACCCGGCGACGGGGTCTCGCTGACAGCCGGACTGGGAACCGGACTAGGCCCAGCCGGTGGCGCGCTGACCGAGCCAAACATGTGGATATCCGGGTTAAACGGCTCGGTAGACCGCACCAGCCAAAGCCACGCGGCCGTGTTGACCGCTCGCCCTGCGGCGGCTTCGGTCGGCATTGAGCCCGCGCCCGAGCGGCTCCTGGCGCCGCCGCGCGAACTGGTGCTCACCATTCCATCCGGCTCGGATGGGGAAGGAGCACTAGCAAGCGTCCACATCCGCGATCAGAACGGCGCGGTCGAAATCGCGGTACGTACGCAGGACTCACAACTTTCCAATTCGCTGCAAGACGGCTTGCCCGAATTGGTGAGACGGCTGGAGACACCGGGCTTCGAGGCGAGTGCCGCACGGGGCGACTCCTTCGACGGCCAGCCGACCGACTGGAGTGGAGCGCAGGATGGGCAGGAGCCGGGCCGCGAAAACCGGCAGCATCAGGCAAACCAAGACCGCGAGGATCAGAACCGCGAGCCGCGGCGCCAGACCGCGGCGCGGCGAAGCGAACGGCTTACCCAGTGGCGCGAGAGTTACGGCCTCGCGGGACCAAGATAGTCCGGGAAGTGGCCGACCATCTTCCGGAATCGACCAAGAAAGAAAGAAGGACCCCCATTGATTCAAGCTTCCGACAGTGGCCTCACCTACAATGGCCAGACCTACAAAGGCGCTACCGAAAAAAGCGGGAAAGCTGAAAGCGCCGCGGGAACAGCGGCCAGTCCCGACCCGCTCGCCAAGAAGGAGGTCTTCCTAAGCCTGCTAGTGGCACAAATTAAGAACCAGGACCCACTGAACCCCACTGATAGCGTGCAGTTTCTTACGCAGCTGTCGCAGTTCACCCAGACCGAACAGACGCTGGGGATCCGGGATGACCTGAAGCAGATCAAAGACGCGATCAATCAGCTTGGCGTCACCAAAGCCGGCACGGGTCAAACGGGCAAGCCAGCCTAGCCAGTCTACACCGGCACCAGCCCCACCCGCACGAGTACCAAGCCCGCACAAAAACGAAGAACGAGAGAGAGACCCATCCTATGTTTACCGCCTTTTCCACAGCCCTATCCGCGCTCGCCGCCCACTCCACTGGCGTCGACGTGGTGGCCAATAACCTCGCCAACCTCAACACGGCCGGCTTCAAGGCCAGTGGCCTAGCGTTCTACGACCTGGTATCGGAATCATTCGGCCAAGGCAATACGCAAATTGGCTTTGGCGTCAGCCGGCCGGTCACGATCCGGCAGTTCACACAAGGAGCGATTCAGGCTTCAAACGGGCCGCTCGACGCCGCCATCCAGGGCGACGGCTTCCTGATTGTGCGCACCCCCGCCGACGGCCTGCTCTACACGCGCGGTGGCAGCCTCACGGTGGATCGGGACGGCAACCTGCTGACCGGGAAGGGCCTGCCGATTCAGGGCTGGAGCGAGAAGGATGGAACCCTGACGGCGAGTGGCCCCATTGGCCCGATCGTCGTGCCGGTGGGGA
>JAYVUQ010000107.1:0-7223 GCA_043787785.1 Bryobacteraceae bacterium | reverse complement strand
GTTGACGCCATGGGCGCACGGCGTGCCCTTGAGCTATCACTCACTGGCCGCATCTTTGGCCCCAACGAAGCCCTGCAATACGGGCTCATCCACGAAGTGGTTCCGGCCATCGAACTCGACGACCGCGCCACGGCCATGGCCCAGATGCTGGCGAACTGGTCGCCTGAAACGGTGGGGCGAGGGCTCGAGTTCGCCCAGCGCTCTCGCGGGTTGGGAATGGCGGAAGGTGGCGCGTTGGCGGCTTCAATGCGGGCGGAGATCTTTGCCAGCGGCGATTTTGCCGAAGGTCTGGCGGCATTCGAGGGCCGCCGGGCCCCGGTTTGGCCTTCGTTGGCGAAGTAGTCAGTTTGCAGTAACCCTTCCCCTTGAAGCTCTTAAAGCGCTACCGCGATTTCTTGGGTTTTGGTAACTTTGAGGCAATACCCTTGAGCGAGTCATCTGCCAGCAGAGCGGACGGCTTGTCCCCACTGAGGTTCGCCCCAAATTGTTCTTGAAACTTTGCCCGAATTGCTCGCAGGCAAGCCTTGCCGGCAAAACGCATTGGGCTCGCACTCACGGTCTTTGATGCTTCGGTAGCAAGTTGCCCGTGGTTGAGAGTTCCGGCCTTCCCGGCTTTTCGCAGGATTTCAACCCTGCCATTTACATAGTCTTGGATAAGTTGGTCTTGTCGATCCTGGAGAACACCTTGAATGATTCGTTCGAAATCATCCTGTGAATAGCCTGCATTCTGTTCAGCCAAGTATTTGGCGTTGATGAAGTATGCTTCAACATCGCGTCCAGACGTGACATACGGCTCGACACCTAGCGCGCGCACCTCTCTCTTCCAATCCTCGATTTCGCCCTCTGTCAAGAAATCTCGATCCCGATGGAGGACTATCTTTGCTTTTGGATTTGTACCTTTTACCATCTTTACGAGCGGCCGTAGTTGCTTGATTCCTGTTACCCCGTAGTATGGCAATGTGACGGTGGACGACATATCGAAGCCAGATGATATGAAAATCGTCTCTAGCGGGCCTTTCAGTTCGTCTTCAGTTAAGACGATCGCGGTGTTTGACGACTGACCAACCCGCTCCTTCACATCTAACGCACCAATGTCCAGAAGTATACCTATCTCGTCGTCCGAGGTCGCTACATCAACTGTGCCCTCCCGCACCCACAAGAGTCCAGCAGAACCTGTCAACGCGTCGACTACGTGGCGCGAGTGTGTCGTCAACAATACTTGCGTGCCTCGTTCCTCCGAGACTCGCCTTAAGAGAGCACATAACAGACGCTGATTATTTGGATGTAAGTGCGAGTCCGGCTCATCCAGTACGACGAGGGAAGGGGAAAAGCGGTGGATATAAGATAGAATCTGAATAGCTTGAAGCACTCCGGTACCGGCAAGTTCAAGAGGCACTCTCTGACCCTCGGTGCTGATGAAGACTTCGATGAATTCAGCGGTCTTCTCTGCGAACTCGACCTCAATATCGACTTTTGCAAATACTTCTCGGAGATCTAAAAGAAACGGGTTCCATGACTCGGATTTACTCAATCGCAATAGTATGTTGCGCAAAATTAAGTTCGCGTCTCCTCGGGCGAGTGTCCTTAACAGAACACCATCCGAAACATAAGCCTCGCGCTTGGCGATACCAGCCAATCCCGGCGAAAAAACAGTGAACGGCCGCTCCAGGCTAGATAACTCTTTTGCCACGTTCTTGTTCTTGATCGTGACCAGAATGTTTCTGTTTCGCCCCCTGCTCACTTCGACGGCGCAGGACTTGCCGGATACCAGATTGAACTCTAGGTTGATCGCGGTGTTTTTGGCTTCGAAGAGTCTGGCACCCGGCCCTAGAGCGTGAATGTCCTCTGACGGTGAGTAAATCAGCTGAGAGGGATTTAGACTTGTGCTGTCGCGCCATTGACCGGACAACGCAATCGTCTGAAGCAGTCCAACTCCGAAGTGTAGGGCTTGAATGAGGCTGCTCTTCCCGGAGTTGTTTCCACCAACGAACACGTTAACGCCCTGAAGGTCTATAGACGCGTCCTTGATCCGCTTAAAGCGCTGAATGCGTACGGATTGGAGTCGGGTCGGGGAAGATATCATTGCAGAACCTCTTTGGATGCCTTAGTATACCCAATGCTTCTGACAGGGATCCAAGAACTCGAAGGGCACTTGTTGCGTTCTGGCTTCGATTGTTTCGGAACTCCTAAGAATGGAGAAGGTAGGCTATAAATTCTCGCGCACGATTTAGCCGCCGTCGACCTCCAAGCAGAGCTCGATTGCTTCTTTGAGACGCTCCATCACTTCGTCGAGTGAGCGCCCCTACGTGTGGCTCCCTGGCAACTGGGGGACAGATGCCGAAGCAGCCCTCGGCATCACGTTCGATTGCGACGTCGAATTGTTTCTGCACGCATCCCTCAACTTTGATTTTACGCGTTTATTGCGTTCGATTTCCGCAACTTGGATTCGGCATCATGTTAGCTACAAAAATGGTGTTACTGTAGAGCGGTTTGAGTGGGTGCCAGCGAAAACGTGGGCTAAGATGCTCAAACACGGTCCCGGCCAGAGAGGAGCAAGTTCGGTATGAAAACACTCGTGCGTACGACCCTCGCGGATAGTGCGATCACCTCCGCCCAAAAGCGCAAGCTGGCCGCACTTGCGGCACGACCTGAGGCGGAGATTGATTTTTCCGATATCCCCCGCTTTCTGAGACTTTCTGGCAGAACGCAATTCGGAATCCCTACTGGTTAGGACTTGCCTAAGTGAAAGTCGACGCCCTGTTGGCGATTTAGTTTTTCGGTGCGGTCCCGATCCAGGCGGCTGATGGGAACCTTGTGAGATGCCTCGCCAACGGTGACAAAAGCGAGTTGGTCTCCCTCAAGCCAATAGGCCCAGACGGCCTGTACGCTGCCGTCGGTGAGCGCTACCAGGGTTACGTGGCTCGGGGCGGGTAGGGCGCCGTACTCGCGCATGACCGGTTTGGCGCGATCGGCCTGATAGAGGCTGCTGGAGGCGAGGATGGGCGCCTTGGGCTCGGGCGGCGGCGGCGCGGGACGCACTTCGACACGCGGCACGCTCCAGTAACCCCCTCCCCAATACCCATAGCCGCCGCGATAGGGCTGGTTCACCCGCTGGGCCGGGGCCGGGGCCGGGCGCGGCGGCGGGGGAAATCCCGACGGCAGGTTGATCTGCGCCAGTGCGGATAGGGCTAAGCTGCCGACGCAGACGAGTCTCATACCCGTATTTTCCACCCCCTCCACGGGAAAGCCAAGCAAAATCGGACCTGAGACGCGAGAGAATAGAGAAAATGGGATTTGCGCTGTGGCTGATAGATCGCGAGGCGTGGGCGGCGGGGACCCATGAGTACCAGCCGATGGGCACCGCCGTGATCGCGGCCAGCCAGCTCTTCCGCGCCCGGGACTTTTCCCGGCTGCGCCGCCCGCCCTCTCGCCGGATAGCCGGGTTCGAGGGCTTATTTGCGTCACTGGAGGACATCAATCGGCATCTTCAGCGGCCGCGACCGAAGGCGGACCGGGAACGCATTCTGAAGGTTATCGCTTAGCCTGCAAAGCCTGAAATACTTGGCAATTGGTCGCCGGACCCTTGCGGGCCGAGCGCTTCACCATCGCCTGCAACTCGTCGCGCAATTCGACCAGCGAGGCAATGCGGGCTTCGATCTCGCGCACCTTGGCGTCCACCTTGGCGCACATTGCCTGACACGACGAATCGCTCGACGTGGTCATCGCATAGAGCTCGTCGATTTCGCGCAGGCTGAATCCGAAGTCCTGCGCGCGCTTGATAGACCGGACGCGGTCAATAGTGGATTGGGGATAGTGGCGATAGCCCCCATGCGCCACGGGGCGGGGAATCAGGCCGAGCCGCTCGTAGTACCGAATGGTTTCGACATGCACCCCCGCCTCGCGCGCGGCTTGGGCAATCGTTTTACTTTTGGCAGCAGGCGCAGCCGCAGCCGCAGCCGCAATTGCAGCCGCATTTGCCCTTGCTGGTGTCGCAGGTGCAAGCGGCGCCATTGCACGCCTCACACTTGCATTTGTCGCAGCATTTCTTGGGAGCATTGGTGGTTGGGGTCATGTAGACCCTCCTTTCACCATAACTCTAAACTCCGTACCATGGTACGGAGTCAATAGGCACGCTAGAATTAATGCCAGTGATCGGGATCCTCACGTTGCTTTTCTTTTCTGAGGCCCGCCTCACCCACCCGGCTGACCAGCAGGCCTTTCGCCTGTGGTTTACCTTTTTGGCCGAATCGCAATATCATTCGCGTCCGGAGCAACGCGCTAAAGACGTGATCGATTGCGCGGCGCTGTTGCGTTTCGCTTATCGCGAGAGCCTGCGCAAGCATGACGGGGCGTGGTTGGGGCGGATCACCTTGCCGGCGCTGCCGGCGTTGCCCCCGATTAGCGACTTTCCCAATCCCGGTGCCGCGCTCTTCCGCACCAGTTCCAACGAACGACGCCAGTTTGCCGATGCTCGCACGCTGCGGCAATGGAATGCCACGCTAGTGAGTCGGCGGCTGCAGGATGCCGCCCCGGGGGACTTGCTCTTTTTCGAGCAGGTTGGGCAGCGCATGCCGTTCCATGCGATGATCTATCTCGGTAAGAGTCATTTCACGCCTAGTCCGGAGCCTTGGATCGTTTACCATACGGGACCGATCGATGGCGGGCCGGGCGAAATGCGGCGGCTATCGCGGAGCGAGTTATTGGGGCATCCGCAGCCGCGTTGGCGGCCGCTGGAATCGAACCCCACATTTTTGGGTGTGTATCGTTGGAGGATCTTGAGTGCTGCGCAATAGGCGGTTTATTTGCGCCATAACCGCGATGCTGGCTTGGCCCATGGTGGCCCAGGACGAAGACCAGTCGCGTTACTTCTCGCTCATCTCCAACCGCACCTTTGGCGTGGGTGAGAAAGTGTCGGTGACTGTTTCGAGCTCCGGCATGGGTTCGCTCGAATTCCGCGTTTACCGCGTGAATGATCCACGCAAGTTTTTTGAGCAGTTGGAAGACCCGCATCAGTTCGGCGGGCAGCGTCCGCGGCCGGAACGCGAGTTGACGTGGCTCGAACGTTTCGAGAATTGGAAACAGGAGCATCGGGCGAGTATTCGCGATGCGTTCCGCGCGCAGTTCACTCGCGAGTCCCGGGCGCGCATTCATCAGGCGACCACTCCGAAGCCAGTGGCGCGGGGCCCGGCTAGCTTTGCGCAGGTGCCATTACTGAATCAGCAACAACTGGTGACGAAGTTTCGCCAGTTGCTCACTAAGCAGAATCCTTGGGATTCGGTGACCGTGCCGCTGGACCTTCCGAAGGCCGGGGTCTATCTGGTGGAAGCCACGAACGGAGCCTTGCGTGCCTACACGATTGTTTCCGTCTCGAACTACGCGCTGATTACGAAGTCGGCGCCAGGGCGCTTGGTGACGATGGTGGTGGATCGTCAGACCGGTTTGCCGGTGGTGGATAGCCCGGTGCGTATCCTGGCGCAGCGCAAGGTGCTGGCGGAGGGCAAGACGAATGCGCTGGGCCTGGTATCGCTCGCGTTGCCGGCGTTCAAAGGGGATGACGTCCTGGTGATGGCGAGCCCGCGAGGCGACTTCGCCATCAACGCCTTACCTGGCTACTCTTTCCATCGCGGTGAACGTGACTCGCTCACCGGCTACGTCTATACGGACCGTCCCATCTATCGACCCGGCCACAAGCTGGGCTACCGCGCCATCGTCCGCGCGCCGACGGCGAAGGGGTATGACCTGCCCAGCCTAAACAAAGCCACCGTCGAGATCAGTGACCCGGAGGGCAAGACGGTTTTTCGCGAGGTCCGCAATGTGACGACCTACGGCACCATCAACGGCGACTACGCTGTGCCGGAGTCGGCCGCGCTGGGCATGTATTCGGTGGAAATGAAGTTGGGCGACGCCAAGGTGTCGGGCAACTTCGAGGTGGAGGAATACAAGAAGCCCGAGTACGAAGTGAAGGTGACGCCCGGCAAGAAGCGCTACTTGCAGGGCACGGCGATTGAGGCCGAAATTGAAGCTCGTTACTATTTCGGCGAACCTGTGGCCGGTGCCACGGTGAAGTATGTCGTCTATCGCTCGCGCTATTGGGCACCTTGGGGCGATGCGGATGACGAGGAAGATCCGGGCAGTTGGGGCGCGCAGGAGATCGCCCAGTTTGACGGCAAAACCAATGCCGACGGCAAGCTGAACGTCAGCATCGACAACCCCCGAGCCGAGAAGGAAGACGAGCGCTACGGTTGGGTGTATCGCATGGAAGCTCGCGTGACGGACGCGGCGCGGCGAGAGATTAGCGGCTCCGGTTATGTCGTCGCGCCTTATGCGAGCTACGCCATTACTGCGCAGCCCAATGGCTATGTCTATGCGCCAGGCGAGACAGTGAAGCTGAAAGTGGAGATTCGCGACTACGACGCGGCTCCGCAGGCCGCCAGCTATCGGGTAGAAGTGCTTACCTCGGATTGGCGCGAGAAGATTGCGCGGGTGCTGGCCACCTATCCGGGGCGCACGTTTGAAGGCATTGGTGCCACGGAGTTTCCGGCTCCCCCCTCCGGTAGCTATAGCCTGCGCGTGGTGGCGCGTACGCCTGAAGGCCGGGATGCGGTGGGGCAGGCTTACCTGTGGGTGGAGGGCGGTGGCCAAAGTTCTCGCGATAACTCGATCGAGATCGTGCCGGACAAGAAGCGTTACCGGCCCGGCGAGACGGCCCGCGTGCTGATTGTCACCGGTGTTCCGAATGCCCACGTGCTGCTGAGTATCGAAGGGCGCGACCTGCATCAGCACGAGGCGCGGACCGCAAAAGCCGGTTCGTTTGTGTTCGAAGTGCCGATTCGCAACGACTATGCCCCCAACTTCTACGTCTCGGCGGCCTTTCTTCATCAGGGCCAGCTTTATCAGGGCACCAAGAGCCTGAAGGTGCCGCCCGATGAGCGCAAGCTGAGCGTGAAGGTGACCCCGTCGAAGCCGCAATTTAAGCCCGGAGAAGCGGCCAGTTACTCCGTGGAAGCCAAGGACTGGAAGGGGCAACCGGTGTCGGCCGAATTCTCGCTGGGTGTCGTCGATGAGGCCATTTATGCCATTCGTCCCGAGACGATGCCCGATCCGTTGCGCCACTTCTACGGTCGCGTCTACAGCGTCGTCGCCACCGAGAGTTCGCTCTCCTACTACTTCTCCGGCGAAGCCGGCGAGCGTGCCATGCAATTGGCTCAAGTACAACGCTCGCT
>JAYVUQ010000106.1:0-1699 GCA_043787785.1 Bryobacteraceae bacterium | reverse complement strand
TCGGACGCGGGAGAGACTTCGCCAGTAACTCGGCGTAAACGGCGTCCTGAATCTCGGTGATCATGGCTTCCAGGCTCCTTTGTCGTATTCGGTATGGGTGAGGATATGGAGGATGAACACTCGCTGGGTGCGATAGTTTACTCTTGCGATGAGCCGATAGGCATTCCCGTGGATGTTGAATACCGTCCTGCGGCCTACGATGTCGGCGTGCGCGAAGTCGATGCGCGCCTAAAATTCTCAGAAAGTCACTCCGATGCGCTTGTCCCGCTGATGAACGATCGCCGGCATACTAATCACCCGCACGTCATTAGTTTACTAAAAGTAATTTGTGTCACGCCAGTCCTCACCGCTTGGAAGGTACGTTTACCGAACTCACCTGTGCGGCAAAGGCACACATTCTCGCCCAAACAAACATCATTAAATCAATGACTTACGGAATGGCCAGCAAACTGCAACCACAGAGAGCAATGCCGCGTACCATTTACATGCTCCTAGGCTACATGCTGCTGCTGACCAGCACGCTGGCGCAGGGCCCCGCCCCGGCGGACGACCTCAACGTCAATAGTAAGTACATCGTCGAGACGGTGGAATTTCGCTATGCCAAGAAGCCCAACGCCTTGCCCAAACAGATTCTTGAGATTCAGCGCATGGCCAACCTCGAAGTCGGCAAGAACTTTGTGCAGGACCATTTTGATGGCCTCGTGAAGCGCCTCAAAACTGAGTATCACACTTACAAAGTCACGCACCGCATGGAGCGGGGCACCCAACCGGACCACGTCAAGGTGATCTTTGAGCTCGAGCGCAACGGCTTCGAGGTTAATGCCAAAACCAGCGACCCCAAGATCCTTTATCACTCCAAAAACAACTTCAGCTTCGGCACGGACCTCGAGATCGACACTGGCAGCAATGGGGCGCTGATCGCGGGCGTCCGGACAGACAATGACCTTACGCTCGAGCGCACGTCGGGCATCCGGGGCGGCTACCGGCAGGATGTTTTGAGTCGCCGCGTGCGGCTGGCCGTGATCGGCGAGTCCTATCGGGCGCAATGGAACCCCGCCACGCTTAGCGACCTTGGCATCTACCGCCGCCGCCAGTCGCTTGAGCCTTCGGTCACCATCCAAGTACTTCCTTCTTTGCGCTTCAAGGCAGGCATCAACCTGCAACGCATCGAAACCCAATTTCCGGTCGCACGATTCGAGTCTACTCACGCCTTAATTTCATCTCTGCGCTACGAACAGGGCTGGGAACTCGGAACTGCCACGAGAAACCTCGTGGTGGCAGGTTATGATCTGCGTGCGGCCGCCAGAACCCTGGGCTCTGACTTTGTCTATGCCCGGCACGCTTTCGATGTCAGCCAGACGCTCACCTTGCCGGGCAAGCAATCGGTCACCCTCGCCGTCACGGCCGGCACGCTGAGCGGCCAGGCGCCGCTGTTTGAGCGCTTTGTGCTGGGGAATAGCCAAACGTTGCGAGGGTGGAATCGCTTTGCGGTCGCGCCGGTCGGCGGGAACCGGATGGCGCATGGGTCGGCCGAGTATCGCGTCCGGGGGGTGCGCGTTCTTTATGATCGCGGCGCCGTTTGGAACGACGGGCAAAGCGCCAAAGTGCGCCATTCGATTGGTGCCGGTTACACTAAGGCCGGCCTCACTTGCCTAGTCGCGTTTCCTTTACGCGACGGCAACGTTATACCCATACTCCT
>JAYVUQ010000105.1:0-3499 GCA_043787785.1 Bryobacteraceae bacterium | reverse complement strand
GCGCTGGATAAGCAGGCTTTGCCGGCGAATATACGCCAGCTCCCGGCCGATTACGGAGCGTCGAATAAAATCTTACTCGATTTAGCCTGCGCCTCCCACATTGCACTGTGGGAAAAGAATCACTTACTCCTATTTCATGCTTCGCTTTCCTTCTTGCTCGAGGGGCAGGTGGACGGGACGCAGGATGGTGCGGTGAAAGTGGGCTATTGGCGTGGGTTAGGCTAATAGTAGATGAGTTGCCTCTTCGTTGCCGGAATACTTCTGTTGGCGCAATCCAGTCCCACGGAGGCGATTGGGTTTTTGAAGAGAAATTGGCAATTGTCGAACGAAGAATTGGCTGCGATCGAACGTGGTGAGCCCGTAGGAAAGTTGTTGGACCGTAAGGCTGATGGCGAGGTGGCCATCCTGGGAGTCATTCGCCTGACACGGTCGAAGGAAAACTACGTGTCGTGGTATCGCAGAGTGGAGAACTTCAAGTACAGCCCGCTGGTGTCAGAAGTTGGGTTGGTGGGCAATCCGCCCGCCCGCGCAGCAGCAGATCGTTTCTTGCTGGATCCCGAAGAGCTTAAGTCTCTGCGCGCGTGCCGACCGAACAAATGCGGCATCAAGCTGACCCGGGAAGAGATTGCGCGGTTGCAGCGCGGCTTGGATTGGTCCGCGCCGGACTTCGTGCAACGGGCCAATTTAATGGCTCGCCAACTATTGCTGGACTATGCGGGAGCATACTGGCGGCGCGGCCATCAGGCGCTGGGCGTCTATCAGGACCAGGATGTCCAGGTGGATCTAGCCGAGTCGTTTCGGGGCATGTTGGATAGCTCGCCCTATCTGAAAGAGAACTTTCCCGAGCTATTCCGCGAGTTACGAGAATATCGGGGAACGAAGCCGGGGGCGGTGGGCGAGTTTCTGTATTGGTCACGGGAACGATATGGGTTTGGGCTGAAGCCATTACTGAATCTTTTTCACGTGACGATTCGGCAGCCACGCCGGGACACGGTGGTGATTGCCTCGAAACAGATCCGGTCGAGCCACTACTTCGATGGTTCTCTCAGTCTCATGATGGTGATGGACGCCCCGGGTGGGCAGAGTTATCTAATATATGTGAACCGTTCGCGGGTCGATTTACTGCGGGGCGGCGGGTTCTTTGGCTGGAAGCGTAAGCTGTTTGAACGGCAACTACCGCGGGAGATCAAGAAGCAGTTGTTGCTGATTCGGAAGAGTGTGGAGCGCTCGTAACGGTCAGGGGGGGCGAAAGGATTGGCCCCCGGCGTGACCCGCGGAAATGAGTGGCGTGAGGCACTAAGAAACCAGCCGCGCGGTGGTGGGGTTTCCTTTGCGCTTTCTCACTTCGCGGACATCGGACTCGAAACAGTTAATGAGCTGCTTCCACTCGGGCGAATCCAGGAAGGCGCGTGGATTGCCGTCGAGAGAAATCTCTGGCATGTAGGAAGCCATCACACCGCGCTCCAAGACGCCGTCGGCGAGGACGCCGGCTTCGCGAAAGACCAGCACGGGAAGACCGAGCTGAAAGCCCATGCCGGCTTCGATGTGGCACCAGGGGCCGGTGAGCCAGGAACCGTTGATGGGCTTTTCGGTTACGATGCCCGAGCGGTCGCCGAAGACGACGGCCCCTTGTTCAATGCGGTACCGGCGGAGGGCCAAAACCAGCACGCCATTCGATTCCAGCATCAAACTGCGGATGCTGGCCAGGAGAACCTCCGAATCGTAGTCGCTAACCCCCAATGTTTTGGGGTCGAGGTCGCGATCCCGGAAGTAACTTCGCACCAAATCGACCAACTCCTGCTGCTCGGGATGATTGGAGCGCGGATGGCTAAGAAAACCCGGGATGGCCATGAATGTAGGATACTCCTGAATTGGCCAGCGGCCGGTAACGAAATTGTTGAAATCAGAGGCCTTCCTCAGGCGTCTGTTAGGATGTTGACTGTGCGCGTTCAAGTACTGTTTTTCGGACTTTTGCGAGACCTGATGGGTAAATCGCAGGAGAGTTTGGACCTCGGTGAGCCGTCTACCGGTGGGTTCCAGCTTCGTCACGTCTTTGCCCATTATGTGGCGCGGGAGCCGCGTTTGGCGGGCTTGGCGGCCAGCATTGTTTTGGCACGGAATCAGAGCTTCGAGACGCCTGAGTGCGCGATTTCGGAGGGGGATGAGATTGCCTTTTTGCCGCCGGTGTCGGGGGGCTCGGGACCGTATTCGCATTCGATTCAGGATCCGGAGGGGCATTTCTTTGCGTTGACGCGCGAGCGGATCGACACCGAGGCCTTGAAGCGGCAGTTGCTGCTCAACCACGACGGGGCGATGGTGGATTTTGAGGGCGTAGTGCGGGATAACACCAAGGGCCGCATGACGCATTTCCTTGATTACGAATGCTACGAGGCGATGGCCATCAAGCTGATGGCGCAGATTGGGCGCGAGATTGCGTCGCAGCATGCGATCAGCCGGATCGCGTTGGTGCACCGGCTGGGCCGGTTGGAGATTGGCGAGGCGAGCGTAGTGGTGATTGCGACGTCGCCGCATCGGGGTCCAGCGTTTGCGGCGGCTTTGGATGGGATCAACCGGCTGAAAAAAACCGTGCCGATTTGGAAGAAGGAATACTTCGCCGATGGCGAGGTTTGGGTGGATGGGGATTGGGACGATGCGGTAGTCACCCGCGCTGGCCAATGACGCGGCGGACCCTACTGGCGGCACCGGTGTTGATGGCGCAGGAGCCGCCCACGATTCGCGTGCAGGTGAAGCTGGTGCGGTTGCTGGTGACGGTGAAGAGCGCGAAAGGCGAGCCGGTTGGCGGCTTGAAGCGCGAGGACTTTGCGGTGGAAGACACGGGCGTGAAGCAGGAGATCGCCGTGTTTGAGCGATCGACGGCGCAGCCTCTATCGGTGTCGTTGCTGGTGGATACGAGCCTGTCGACGGCGACGAACCTGGACTACGAATCGCGGGCGATCCAGGGCTTTTTGAAGGCGCTGTTTGGGCAGGGGAATGCCGAGGATCGGGCGGCGTTGTATAGCTTTCACGATGAAGTGCGGATGGAGACGGGTTTTACGCGGACGCTGGAACGGGTGTTGAAGCCGTTAGCGAGACTTCGGCCAATGTCGGGGACGTCGCTGTATGACGCACTGTGGTTTGCGGCGCAGGATTTGGAGCGCCGCAGCGGCAGGCGGGTGATGGTGGTAGTGACCGATGGCGGCGATACGACGTCGCGCAAGAAGTACCGGGATGCGCTCGAAGCCGCGCAGAGGGCCGACGCGGTGATCTACTCGATCCTCGTGATGCCAATTGCGGCGGACGTGGGGCGGAACATCGGCGGGGAAAATGCGCTGTCGACTTTGGCAGCCAGTACTGGGGGGCGAACCTTCCAGCCGACCCTGGGCAAGCAACTCGATGCGGCGTTCGCGGCGATCCTGAGCGATTTACGGACGCAGTATTTGTTGGGGTACTATCCACGCCAGTTGCCGGTGGATGCGAAACCCTTTCATCCGGTGCGGGT
>JAYVUQ010000104.1:0-6920 GCA_043787785.1 Bryobacteraceae bacterium | reverse complement strand
TTTGTATTCTCGTCGAGCTTCCGGGCTTCGAGGTCTTCGACGGATTTGAGGCGGACGCGTTCGAAGCCGTCGAGGGCTTGGTCGCGCCGGACGGCGTCTTCGATGACCGATTGAATCTTCACTCCCGCGGCTTCGAGGGCCACCAGGATGGAACTGCGTTTCACGTCGGCGGGCATTTGCTTGATGTGCTCGCTGGACAGCATGTCGTGGATCTTCATGATGCTGTAACCATTGGCGGGAGGTTTAATTTCAGCGGCGGCGTAGATCTCTTCGAAGGAGTGAATCTGGGCGACCGGTTTCGAGAACTGTACGGTAGGCGGGGGCGCTACGGCGGCGGCGATTTGCGCGACGGACTGGGCCGCGTCCGCCGGAGCACTTGATGCGGGCGCTGCATCTTGCCCTTCGACGGAGACAAAGTACTCGTACCATTTCTTAGACATAGCACCTGCTATTGTGGCACGGCTGCATGCGACCTGAGCAATAAGATGTGCGACCCGCTCACCTTCGTTCGCGGCTGGTGTTGAAGACGCGGGTCCGGGTTGAACCTAGCTGATGCCGCGCTCGAAGCGGGCGACGATCTCGGGCGCCGACACCCGGTTCCAGCTCTCATTCACCTGCAAGGTGAAGGTGTCACCCGGGGGCGTGTGGGCGCTGATGCCGGCTTGCTCGAGTCGGCCTTGATAGGCGGGCGCATTGGCACCGATCGGCTTGAGGCGGAAAAGATTCGTGCCGCCGGCGATGCGTTCGATGACGAAGTTGCCATTGCGCTCGAGTGCGGCGATCACCTTTTCGCCGGTTTCGGCGGCGCGAGCCATGCGCTCAGAGAAACCTGTGAGATAGTGCAAGGAGACTGCGGCGAAGGGCCAGGCGCCGGGCAAGCTGCCGCCGAACGTGCGGCGCGTGTGATAAAGATCGGCGATGAGCGCCTTGGGTCCGGCGAGGATCGCCCCGCTGGGGGCGTTGAAGTACTTGTAGGCCGAAACATAGACGGTGTCGAAGAGCGCGGCGTATTCTTTCACACTGCGTTGGGTGTAAGCAGATTCGATGTAGAGGCGCGCGCCATCCAGGTGACGGCCGATCTTGCGTTGTGTGGCCCAGGCCGAGATCTTCTTCATTTCGGCAAAATCGAACTGCGCACCCGTCTTGCGCCGCACCGGCGTTTCGATTACCAAGGCGGAGACGGGCGTCAGCACTCGCCCCAGTTGCGCCCGGTGGGCGGCGGCTTCGGCTTCCGCGAATTTGTAAGTGGCTTGGCCTTCGGCGAGCGGCACCAAGGTGAGGCCGCTTAAGGTTTGGGCGCAATCGCCGCTGTCGTTGTAGAGGTGGCTTTGCTCCTGCACCAGCACGCGGCGACCGGGTTGGGCCAGCAGGCGCACCGCGAGATGATTCGCTAGCGTGCCCGTGGGGAGCCAGATGGCGGCCTCTTTGCCCAGCTCCGCCGCCATGCGCTGCTCCAACTCTTCCACCATCCCGCCGAGCGAGTAACTGTCGGTCTTGATCTTGGGGGCTAGTTGCTGCAACAGGTTGGCATAAGCCGCAGGACTCAACGGAATGCCGTCACCGTAGGCGTAAACCCGGTTTTCGTCGCTGGCGCTGGTGGCCGTGGCGGCGAGCGCCATCGGCGCGGAGAGGAACCCTCGGCGTTTCATGTGGACGATGGTAGCATCGCCGCGCGGCAGGGCGGGGCACGAGGGTCAGGCTTCCCGTGTCCGCTTCAGCAATGGTTTGGTGGATGGGGGAGCGCTCTCCCTTTGCTGGACGAAACCGTCGTCCAGACGACGCCACATCGCGGAGAGCCTTTCGACGGTGGCGGGCTGAGCCTGGGCCAAGTTATGCTGCTCGCCACGGTCACGCTTCAAGTCATACAGTTCCCACGCACCCTGTTTACCGGTGGCGATGAGCTTGGAATCGCCCACGCGGAGGGCCCGATTGTCGTTGTGGTTGAAGTAGAGATACTCATGCGGTGCCGCGCCGTCTTTGCGGAACGCGGGAACCAGCGAACGGCCCGTGATGTGCGGCGTTGAGCCTCCCGCCAACTCCACCAAGGTGGGGACTATGTCGACGAAATGGCACGGATTGTGGCGAAGCTTGTTCTGCTGCGCGATGCCGTTCGGCCAATGCACGATCATCGGCGAGGCGATGCCACCTTCATTCACCCAGGATTTATGCAGCCGGAACGGGGCGTTCGAATTGCTGGCCCAACCAGGACCGAGGCCGAGGTGGGTGGCGGCGGAGCCCGGGGCGGCCGTTGCGTCGTGCCCGTCGCCGCGGATGAGCTGCTCCGAACTTGCGCCGTTATCGGACAAGAAAATCACCACCGTATTGCGCGTCTGGCCCATGGCTTCAATCTGGCCCAGCACCTTGCCAATCTCCGCATCCATGCGCGTGGTCATTGCCGCGTGGATCGCCATTTTGGTGCGTTGGAAATCCTGCTGCTCTTTCGTCAGCGTCACCCAGGGAACCGCGCGGGAGATTTCACCGGGGCCGGCCTTGTCGAGCAGTACGTTATCGGGAGTATTCCATTTGGTCCACATGCCAGGCTCCAGCGGCGCCAGCGGACAGGAGACGAGCCCCGCCCGGACCATGCGCTGCCATTTGCGTTCCCGCGCCGTGTCCCATCCCTCAGAGAACCTTTGTTTGTAATGAGCAATATCCGCGGCTGGCGCTTGGAGGGGGAAATGTGGGGCATGAGGGGCCAAATACAGCAGGAAGGGCGAGCTGGCGTAGTGGCGGTGGTGGTCTTTGAGAAAGTCGACCGCGTAGTCGGAGATGGCGACGGTGGAGTAATAGTCCGGCCCGGGTTTGGGCAGCGGTTGGCCGTCGAGTTCATGGTAGGTCTGGGTGAAAAAGCGAAGCTCGTCGAGCATCGTATACGTGCGGTCGAAGCCGACGCCGGCCCTAGGCTGGAACTTGATGTGCCATTTGCCGGAGTGATAGGAGCGATAGCCGAGTGGCTTCAAATACTCAGGCAGAAAGCGGGTGGATTCGGGAGTTTTGCCCGGAGTCATGACGTCAGAAGCGGTCTGCTGAGCGTACTGGCCGGTGAGGAGGCAAGCGCGGGAGGGGCCGCAGCGGGCGGTGGAATAGGCCTGGGTAAAGCGGAGGCCCTTGGCGGCCAAACGGTCGAGATGGGGGGTCTCGATGTCGCCGCCGAAGCAGCCGGCGTCGGAGAAGCCAAGGTCATCGGCCAGCACGACGAGGAAGTTCGGCTGTTTGGCCTTGGGGGCACTGGTGGCCATCGCTGATGCGGCGGCCTGTTGGAGGAATGCACGGCGATTGATCATGAAAGGTGGTTTATCTCCGGAGGGTGCAAAAAGTGCTTTTTTAATTGCGGTCGGTCCCCGCTACATTATCAACCGCGGCGCCCACTGCACAAGACGCGAGGTGCCGGCTCCCGATTTCAGGCAAGATGTTGGTGAGGAGACCGGTCGATTCCTGAAGCGCCTTCCACATTTTTCCCAACGCCGACCGGATGCGCCCCTTCACGGTGCCGATCGGAATCCCTTTGAATGTAACCCGCCGCTGCGGCGGGCTCGACATGGAGCCGGATCCAAAGTCGATAACAATTAAGCGGTCGGAGTACGTTCTAGCCCACTGCGGCTCGGTATGGCGATGCCTCTTGAGCGTCAGTGCGGCTTGCGCAGGGCGATGCCGAGTTCGCGGAGTTGCTTCTCTGCGACAACGGAAGGGGCATCGCACATGACGTCGGTGCCTTTGGTGGTTTTGGGGAAGGGGATCACATCGCGGATGCTTTGCTCGCCGACGAGAAGCATGACAATGCGGTCGAGCCCGAGCGCCATGCCGCCGTGGGGCGGAGCGCCGTATTCGAGGGCATCGAGGAGGAAGCCGAACTTGGAGCGGGCCTCTTCGTCCGACAGACCGAGGGCTTTGAAGACCTTGGCTTGAATGTCGCGGCGGTGGATGCGGATGCTGCCGCTGGCGAGTTCATTGCCGTTCATGACGAGGTCGTAGGAGAGGGCGCGGCAGTTGGCCGGGTCGCTTTCGAGCTTGTCCATGTCGGAATCGGGCACGGTGCAAAAGGGATGATGGGCCGCGACCCAGCGCTCGTCTTCGTCGTTCCACTCGAACATGGGGAAGTCGGTGACCCAGAGCCATTGTAGGTTCTTAGGGTCAAGCAACTGGTGACGGTCGTTGAACATCTGGGCGGCGAACATGCGCAGAGCGCCGCAGCCTTTGAGGACGGTCTCTTCAGGGCGGGCACCTTTGGCTTCGGCGCTGGCCCAACCGGCCAGGACGAGGAGGTCGTTATCGCCGGCGCCCGTGCGGGCGCGAACCTTGGCCATGGCATCCCTATAGTCCCGGTCGAGGCGCTTGGCATCGTCGAAGACGCGCAGGCCACGCTCGTTGCCGAAGGCCTTCATCTCGTCGCGCTCTTTGCGGCTGGGCGCGCCGGTGCCGGGAAGCATGATGGCGACGCAAGGCAGGGTTCCGATGGGCAGGTCAGTTCCGGCGAAACAGTCCTCTACGCGATGAAGTTGAGGAATGCGGGTATCGGGTTTGTCGGAGCCGTAGCGGTTCATGGCCTCGGCGTAGGTGAGCCGGGGGAAGGGCAGGGGGATTTCAAATCCGGCGACGGCACACATCTTCTGGACGAGCGGTTCGGCGGCGGCGAAGATCTGCTCCTGCTGCGGAAAGGCCATTTCGATATCGATTTGGGTGAATTCGGGCTGACGGTCGGCGCGCAGGTCCTCGTCGCGTAGGCAGCGGACAATTTGAAAGTATTTGTCGTAACCGGCGACCATGAAGAGTTGTTTGAAGATCTGCGGCGACTGGGGCAGGGCATAGAAGGTGCCGGGGTTCACCCGGGAAGGCACCAGGAAGTCGCGCGAGCCCTCCGGCGTACTTTTAGTGAGGAATGGCGTTTCGAGTTCCAGGAAGCCTTGCCCATAGAGATACTCGCGTACCGCGAAGGAGATCTTCGAACGCAGGATGATGTTGCGCTGCATGCGGGGGCGGCGCAGGTCAATGTAGCGGTACTTGAGGCGGGCGTCTTCGCTGATGTCGACGGTATCTTCCATGGGGAAGGGAGGCGTTTTGGATTCGTTGAAGATCCAGATTTTGTCGACCACCACTTCCACTTCGCCCGTGGGTAGATTGGGATTGATGGTGTCGGCGGAGCGCTTTTCGACGATGCCGGTAACGCCGATAACGTATTCGGAGCGCAGGTCTTCGGCGCGGGCGTGGGGTTCGGGGAAGCTCTCACCGCGGAAGACGAGTTGGGACACTCCTTCGCGATCGCGCAGGTGGATGAAGATGACGCCGCCCAGGTCGCGGCGGCGATGCACCCAGCCCATCAGCAGGACGCGTTGCCCTTCGTGGGCCAGGCGGATGGTACCGCAATCGTGCGTGCGTTTAAGGTCACCGAGGAAGTCGAGTTGAATGTCAGGCATGGTTCAGAAGTTTCGTCAAAAGTTGCGAGCGGGTAAGGCTTTCCTGGTAACCGGTAGCCATGGATTTTACGGCATAGAGACCGGCGTTGAGTTCATTGTCGCCGACCATGACGGCGGCGCGGGCGTTAAGCTTGTCGGCCAGTTCCATGGCCCGCCGGGGCTTGGTAGCGGTGGCGAGTTCGACGGAAAGGCCTTGAGCGCGCAGTTCCTGGGCCAGCAAGGAGCAGTGGCGGAAGCACGGCTCGTCGAGCGGGGCCAGGTAGACGTCGAGTGGTGGCACCGTGTAACTGTCTTCGACGGCCATGATAAGACGGTCCTCACCGATGGAGAAGCCGACGCCGGGCGCGGGTTGCTTGGAACCGATAGTTTCGGCCAAGCCGTTGTAGCGGCCACCGCCGCAAAGCGCGTTTTGCGCGCCGAGCGCGCCGTGCAGGAATTCAAAGGTCGTGTGCGTGTAATAGTCGAGGCCGCGGACGAGACGTGGGTTCACCTCGTAGGCGATCTGGCGGTCATCCAAATAGCTACAGACATCGGCGAAGTGCTGCGTAGCTATGTCGCTGAGGAAGTCATGGATGCTAGGCAAGGCGGCGATGATGACTTCGTCCTTGGGCTCCTTAGAGTCCAGGACGCGCAATGGGTTCGTTTCGGCGCGGCGGGCGTTGTCGGGCGAGAGCTGATCTTTCACACCGGCGAGGCGCGTGCGAAGCTCCTCGACGTAGGCCGTGCGCGAGGCGGGGTCGCCCACCGAGTTGATCAGCAGCCGCGCGCCTTCGACGCCGCAGGCCTTGAGCAAGGTGGCAACCAACTCGATCATCTCGGCATCGACGGCCGCGCTGTCGACACCAATGGCTTCGGCGCCGATCTGGTAGAACTGCCGGAAGCGGCCCTTTTGTGGCCGTTCACGACGAAACATAGGACCCAGATAGAAGAGCTTCTGGATGCCGGGGCGTTGGTCGAGCCGGTGTTCGAGGTAGGCGCGCATGACGCCGGCGGTGTTTTCGGGCCGCAAAGTGAGGCTGTCGCCGTGGTCATCGAAGGTGTACATCTCTTTGGAGACGATGTCGGTTTCTGCGCCCACGCCGCGGGCGAAAAGGGCCGTTTCTTCAAAGATCGGCGTGCGGATTTCCTGGTAGTTGAAGGTGCGGAAGACCTCGCGGACGCGGGTTTCGACTTGGTTCCAAATGTGGCTGGCCGGCGGAAGGATGTCGCGGGTGCCTTTGACGGCTTTCATTGGCCGGCCTTATACTCAACGGCCCGGTCCACGTAGTGCTGCGCATTTTCGAGCGTGCGTTGTTGTTCTTCGGGAGTCACTTGGCGCACGATCTTGCCGGGCACGCCCATCACCATGGAGCCAGGAGGAATGTCCTTGCCTTCGGCGACCAGCGCGCCGGCGGCAACGATGCTGCCCTTGCCGATGCGAGCGCGATTCAGGATGATGGCACCGATGCCGATGAGGCAGCCATCTTCCACCGTGCAGCCATGCAGCATCGCCAGGTGACCCACCGTCAC
>JAYVUQ010000103.1:0-3582 GCA_043787785.1 Bryobacteraceae bacterium | reverse complement strand
GCGCAGAATTCGCCGCACGCTCGCCCGGCTCAGCACCAGGCTTTCCACCCCGCTTAGCTTTTTCTGCAAATGGCTATCGTTAAAGCCTGCATACTTGCCCTTCGCCAACTCGATCACCCGCTGCCGAATGCCGTCGGAGAGCGCATTCGCCGGTCGCCGCCCTTGGTTGCCATGCTGCACCCATCCCGCATCCTCCGCATCGTACTCCCGCTTCAACCGCTTCACCTGGCGCTCACTCACCCCCAACAGCTCCGCCGCCTCCGCCACGCTCGTCCGCCCCTCCCTAGCGCTCGCCACCACCTTCATCCGCTGCATCTGTTTTTGACTCACTTTCACCCTCCAAGTATTGGCTAGGGTGACAAAGTCCCTGAACAGTTAAGGGGTGACACAATCGCTGAACTACTACAGGCCAAGGAATTCGGGGTTGACGTTTCCTTGCTGATTGAGCAGATCAAGCTGAGCCCAGCCGAGCGAGGCCGACGCATGCATAGATTGGCACAGAGCGCGGAATCCGTCCGGGGCGCAGCGCGAAAGTCCGAACTCGAAGGGCTAAGGGAAACCGGGCGGACGAATAACTCGCGGCTAGGCCAAAGCCTTCGCATACAAGGCGAGCAAACGGGTCCAAGCCTTCTCGGCCAGTGGTTCGCTATAGACTCGTGAATCGGGCGGGCACCAGCCATGCGCGGCCCCAACGTAGACTTCAATTTCTGCGGCAAGGTTCGCTTTCGCAAAGGTCTCTTGCAGAATGTCCTTATCGTTGGGAGACCGCGTATCGTCATTAGCCGCAATCGCGACGAGGAAGCGGGCCTTCGTCTTGGCAGCCTGTAGATGAGGACTGTTCGGTTTGTCGGTCGCCAGCCCTCCCCCATGAAAGGAGGCAACCGCCCCGACGCGATCGGATACGGCGGCCGCAGTGCGAAACGCCATCGGGCCGCCCATGCAATAACCTTGGGTGCCGATCTTCCGATTCTTGGCCACCGACGGTTGCTGGTCGAGCCAGGCGATGAACGCCTTGGCATCGGTCATGTGCGTCGTCTCGTTTAAACCCTGCGCCAGCGGCATCACCTGCTGGATGGGAGTGGCCGCACCCGCCTCCGCGGTGGGGGCTTTCTTCGCCCGGTAGAAGGGATTGACGACGAGCACCGCATAGCCCGATTCGGCGAGGCGTTTCCCCATTTGGCGAAACGACGGTCGCAGCCCGAAGATGTCTGGCCAGATAAGAACCGCGGGTGCGGTGCCGGTGGCCGGATGCACGAAGTAGCCATCAGCGGCCCCGTCCGGCGTCGTCACCGTCACGTCCGATTCGGTGACGGCAAGCGCATTCGCCACTTGGGGTAGCAGCATAGAAATGCCACCGCCGAGCATGACACCGAATTGCTTTCGGGTCACCAAACCGAGAGACTCGTACTCCTGCTGGTCATCGTCAAAATGCTTCTGATCGCACATACTCGCTCCTTCTTCGACACTCGGCTAATTCCTTATGCTATCCCGGATCGCCCTGCGATGGAATCTCCGATCGCCAGACAAGGATCAAGTGCAATAGCCTCCAGCCGCGCACGCAGGAAGCGGGCAAAAGAACCCGGGCACCCACCGACGCATGGCATCCTTTCCGTCATGATTCGATTCTCGCGCAGGCTCTTAGCCTCACTGCTTTGGCTCGTCTTTCTTCTTACCCTTGAAGATGTCAATGATGCCACGCACGCCGTCCCTATTGCCCCTGATCGCGTCCATCACCGTATTCGGATCTCTCGTCATCGCCGGCACGATGGATTGCAGCTTCAGCTTGGCCATGGCCGTGGGATCGGGCAGGAAACGGGGCTTCGAAAAGGTGCCGGTGAGCAGCGAGGGAATCGTCATTTCGCCCCCGGCATTGGTGATCGCCGCGGTGAGATAGCCGCCGATCCGGCTGCCGCCCACTTCTTCGGCCAACTTCCGACTGAGCAACGTCTTGAGCTTCAAATTGAGAGACTGGTCCACTAAGTTCATCAAGCCCGCCAGGCTTACCTGGGCATTGCCGAGGTCAACCTTCAGGTTCTCAGTATTAGCGACGCCGCCCGAGAGTTTAAAATCGCCGGTGAGGGCGAGAAAATTCGTGAATTTGTCCGGCGAGATCTTGAGAAACTGGGCAAACTTACCCATTTCTCCCAGTAAGTTCATCGAATACAGCTGGCCTTCCGCGAAGCGCAAGCCGATGGATCCTTCGAGTGACCGAATGATATCCTCCCCCGGTTTGGGCGTCACCGTCAGTTTCATCTGCGCAGATAGCGGCCCGCCAATTAGTTGCTTCAAAGAACTTACAGCCTCGAGTAACTGCCCGGAGTCGATCTTATCGAGCTTTGAATCCAGAGTAAATACCGGTTGAGGCTGGCGCTGGTCCACCACGATGGTGCCCGTATGCGTACCGCCGTAAACGTTCGCCACTAGCGGATCGAAGCGCATCTGCCCACCGGCCATGTTGAGGTTCGTTCGCACATTTGTGAGCAGCAGCCGGTCCATCTTCATCGTGCCGACGGTGAGCGTGCCGTGGCCGGCCAACTTCGAGGGGCCGTTTGACTTCTCCTCGGAAAGAGGCAGCAGCTTGCGCAGTTCATCGACATCCAGTTTGTCGGCGACGAGGGCAAAGTCAAGATTGTCTCCGCGCGTGGCCAAGCGTCCCGTCAGCGTCGTCGCGCCCACGGTCGCATCCAGACCTTCCACGCCAGCCGCATCGCCCTCAAAGCGTAGCTTCGCGGTCCGGATCGTGATGGGTTTCGTAAGGGCGGGCGTATTCACCGTGGCTCCGCTCAGCGAGCCGGTGCCGCGATACTGCAGCGCCGCGCCTTTCGCCAGCGACCCAAAAACCTTCGCCTCCACCGCGGCCTTGCCGGTGGCCTTCACCCCGCGCGCCGTCTTTACCCCGTAGGCTTGCGCGATGTCGATCAGATCACCCAAGTCAGAAGGCGGAATAGTCACCGAAGCGTCGAGCCGCGGCTGGTCGCTCGCGTATTGGGCCAGCGAGAAACTCCCGCTCACCTTGGTGTGCCCCGTGGTCACCTCGAAGGGCGCGGCGCGCAGTTGGTCCGGCGTGAAGTCGAGTTGCAGGCTCGGCGTACTCACCGGCTGCTTTAATTCCCCGCCTCGCATTTCCAAGCGCGTCGCGCGTAGATGGCCATTGAAGGTAGGGGCCGCGGTGGTGCCGCCGATGGTGAGGTCCGTGCCAAGTTGCCCTGTTACTTGCATGCCCGGAGCAAAGGCCACACCGAAGCCCGCCGCGAGCTTGGCGAGTTCAGTGATGGGCGCGTCGGCAGCCTTCAAACTCAAAGCCAGGCGATCGGCTTCTATGGTGCCGCTCAAGCGCAGATCCAACTGCCCCACCTTGGCTTGCAGTTGCTCCACACGAATTCGCTCGTTGAGCGCATCCGCACGAAAAGTGGCGGCCACATTGCCCAGTGCCTTCGAACGCAAGTCGACATTGCCCGCGGCGGACCAAGCCTTGGCCGCGCTGGTGATCTTCGCTTGGCCGCTCAACGCGCCGTCCACCTTGGTCTTGCCGAAGAGCGAACGGCCGATGGCGGCTTCGATGGCCGGCAACACACAGTTCTT
>JAYVUQ010000102.1:0-4397 GCA_043787785.1 Bryobacteraceae bacterium | reverse complement strand
AAGAAGGGAACACCTTGCTTGGCGAAAAGATAGCCGACACCGGCCATCATGATGCCAAAGTTGACCCATTTCCAGAAGGTGAGGTCGAAGCCCCAAACGATGGGTTCGGACGCTTCGGCCGATTTGTGGGCAGGTTCGCCATTGGCGGCGGCATGGGCATCGCCAGGGGTGGCGTGTTCCTGCGCAAAGCACAGTGCGGCGGCAGCGAGGATGAGAATCAGTTTGGCCATCGGTTTAAGCACCCTTCAAAACGCTGGCCGTAATCTGAGCCGCGAGCGTTTCGGCTTGGGTGACGAGGGTGGCGCGCGCCACGTCGGCGTCTTTGGCGATCTGAAGGCGGGCCTCTTTCACTTGCGCGTGCGACTTTTCGCGGGCGGCGGCAATTTGTGCGGCCTGGGCATCGGCCCATTGCTTGCGTTCGGCCTCGACTTTGGCAAAAACTTCGCTGCGCGCGGCGCGCAGTTGTGCTTCGTATTGCGCGACCTTCATCTCAGCGGCTTCGATGGAGTGCCTGGCTTGCTTGCGGGCACCGTCAGTTTTCGAGCGCCGGTCAGCCAGCACTTTCTCTAACGGAGCGAAGAACATGCTCTTCAAATAGAAGAATAGAAAGATTACGAGAATGAAAGTCGGGATGGCTCTGAGCAGAATTGCGCCGACGTCGCTGAGCATTTGTTGCATGAAATTTTACGACTTGGTACCCCGGGGACAGGAAGAACCCGAACCCTATCATTAAAGTTTACGAGATCCGGGGCACACTCGGCAACAACCCCCTTTCGAGGGTATTGAAAACTACCAGTTAACGGGGACACCGGGCAAGCGAAATGCGGGATCAGCCGACAGCAGCATCATTCCCTCGCAAGTGGCTTGCGCAGCGAGGAGGGAGTCGAAGGGATCCTGGTAGACGGAGGGCAAAGCTAACACGCGATAGGCATGCTCCGGGCTCACGGAGATCACCTGCTGAACGCCTAGGCGGCGAATGTGGGTGGGTAGAAAATCGGCTTCCGCGGGCAACGACAGCTTTCACGGCCCGCCGTTTCAGTTGAATTCCCCAGAGGCTGGCAGCGCTGAGGAATAGATCGGAAGAGAGAGAGATGGAGCAAAACAGGTTGCGAGCGGTGGCGGAGAGCTTTGTGGGGCTGGCGATGGCCCACAGCGGGACATCCGTATCGAGCAGGAGCTTCATTCGCCGAGGAACGCGGCCAGTTCCTGATCCGTCAAGGGCCGTTCCCAACCTTCTTCCCCAGGCGTGCGATTTACGCAGGCATGACTCGGTGCCATGACTCGGTGCCGATTTCCCCTAACGGCTTGCCCGTCAGTGACCCAAGATTCATTCCTCACGCTTCCTTTCGCCACTCTTTCCGTCGTGCGCGCGTTTCCATACCGTGGGCACGTGCCACAAGCCGGTCGGTGCTTTAATTCGCCGGTAGCTTGGCGGTCCAAATGTTGCCCGTCTCCTCGCCGAGCGCGAAGACGATCTTGTCCCGCGCGATGGCGGGGCGGCTCATGCCGGAATTGTTGAACTTCATCATCGAGCGGCGGGCGCCGCGGAACATGCGGACTTCGAAGGCCTCGCCCACCCGGCGTTTGGTGACCGGGTCGAGCTTACAGGCCCAGATGCCGCGCTGACCGTCGCGGTCGGCGAGCCAGTAAAGCATGTTGCCGTCGGGCGACCACTTGGGGTCGCGGTCGAGTGCCTTGCCATCGGTGATGGGGATCCAGTCCGACGGCGGCGTCACTTGGCCGAAGCGGAACGGCACGATGAATAACTGCCGGGTCAACTCCGAGTTCCGTGTATGGATGGCGATCCACTTTTCGTCAGGGGAGAAATGCGGGGATAAGATCTGCCAAACTTGATGTTCGAGGAAGGTCTTCTGTTCGCCGCTAGCCACGTTCGATCCGTGCAAGGCCCTGAGCCCGCCAACTCGACCAGCCGCGAGAACATAGTTCCCCAGTGGGCTCAAACCCCAGGGTGAGATCCCCTCGACGGCCACCTCGCGGAGCGCGCCATCGGCCAGGCTAACGATCCCATAACCCCAGGGATCTCCCGCCTTCGGCCGGACCTTAGCGAATCCCGCGAAGCGGCCATCGGCCGTGATTTGCGGCCATTGCAAATGGGTGGTGCCCGGTGAGAGCTTACGGAGTTTTCCGGTCGTCATGTCGCGCAGCCAAAGGCCCACGGCTCCGTCGCGCTGGGAATTGAAGACCAACTTGGTGCCATCGGCGGAGATGGCTGCCGTATCATCTTCGGCCGGGTCGTCCGTGAGGCGCTGTAGTTCCCCGGTTACCTTGCCGCGGGAGGTGTCCGCGGGCAACATCCACAGGTCGGAACCAAACTGAGTGCTGGCGACGGCAAGTGTTCCGTCGAGCGCGGCCGTGGGATGTTCTTCACGGCCGGTGCCCGACGTGATCTGTTCAGCCGAGCCGGATACCGCGCCGGAGTCTCTATCCACGTGTACCCTCCACAAATGGAGGTTGCCTGGTTCTGATGCGGAGAAAATCACCCAATCCCCCAGCCAGAGAGTCGGGCTCGTGACGAGGGGATTCAGCTTCGCCTCAACGAGTAGAGGATCTACGTCTGTACGTTTCGGCTCCGCGCCATCGGGAGTCGTCAGCCACCAGGTACTGGCCGGCCTTCCCTTCTTCCCGAGCAGAAGTACCCAACGGCTATCAGGCGACCAGACGGGCGAACTGGCATCCTCAAAGCCCGCGGCTAGTCGACGCGGCACGCCGCCTATGGCGGGCATCACCCATACTTCGCGATTCATTGTGGAGGTGGCCACCCCGGTCGTCGAGACTTGATACGCCAGCCACTTCCCGTCGGGCGAAAAACGGGGCCGCGAGCCGTGTGGCACCAACTGCCGGGGTTGGCCACCGAGCGCGGGAACTACGAAGATCCCACCGCGCGACGAGGCATAAGCGACTCGGCTGCCGTCAGCGGAGAATGCCGGTTCGCTTTCGTCGTCATCACCCTTAGTCAATCGAACCGGGTCACCGCCGCCCATGTGTTGCACCCAGATGTCAAGGTTGTCGCCGTTGGTGGCCCGGTCCGACGCGTAGGCGAGGAGCTTGCCGTCGGGCGAAAGCGCGGGCGTGGTGTTCAGGCCAGAGTCGGCGGTGACGCGGGTGAGGGCGAGCGGGCCATTGGCCACCGGCGGCGATTGCGGCCGCAGCCAGACCACGCCTGCGATGGCCACCACGCCCGCCGCCGCCGCGATCCACGGCCAGAGCTTCCTCGCCGGGGCCGCCTTCGGCGCGGCATCGAGCCTGCCGGACTCCGAATCCTCGCGCACTTCCTCGAGCGCCAACTTCACGTCGTCCATATGCTGGATGCGCTTTTCGCGGTCCTTGCGAAGGCAGCGGCGCAGAATCTTGTCGAGTTCGACGGGAATGTTCTCCACCGGCTTCGGCTCTTCCTTCAAAATCGCCGACACCGTGGCGACCCGCGTATCGCCAACGAAGGCCTTGCGGCCGGTGAGCATCTCGTAGAACACCACACCGAAGCTAAAGATGTCGGTGCGGGCATCGAGTTTGCGCCCTTCGGCTTGCTCCGGAGACATATAGGCCGTAGTGCCCAGGATCGTGCCCTCCTCCGTCTCGACTCGCAGAGTACGCGTGGCCTCGTCGGCGGAGATCTCGGCCTTTTCGGTCAATTTGGCGAGGCCGAAGTCGAGAATTTTCACTTGGCCTTCGTCGCCGACCATGATGTTCGAAGGCTTTAGATCGCGATGGACAATGCCGGCCGAATGGGCACGTCGCAGGCCTTCGGCGACCTGGATGGCGATGCGGAGGGCTTCATTCAAGCGCATGCCCTGACGGGGGATGCGGGCATCGAGCGTCGCGCCGGGGACGTACTCCATCACCATGAAGTCGACGCCGTCGGCTTGGTCGATATCGTAGATAGTGACGATGTTGGGGTGAGTGAGCGCTGAGGCGGCCTGCGCCTCCTGGATAAAGCGCTGTTTGCGCACTGCCTCGCTAAGGCGTTCGGGCCGTAGGGTTTTGATGGCCACCAGCCGGTTGAGCCGGTTGTCGCGCGCCTGAAATACCTCGCCCATGCCGCCCGAGCCAAGCAACTGAAGGATCTGGTAGTGACTAATGGTGCGGCCGGTCATGAGGATCCGGCCAGTGTATCAGTTCGGCCTCTCTGCGCCAACGAATGACGGGGCCACTGTAGTAGTTCAGCGATTGTGTCACCCCTTACGGAGGATGCGGGGTGGGTGCAGCATGGCAACCAAGGGCGGCGACCGGCGAATGCGCTCTCCGACGGCATCCGGCAGCGGGTGATCGAGTTGGCGAAAGGCAAGTATGCAGGCTTTAACGATAGCCATTTGCAGAAAAAGCTAAGCGGGGTGGAAAGCCTGGTGCTGAGCCGGGCGAGCGTGCGGCGAATTCTGCGC
>JAYVUQ010000101.1:0-3917 GCA_043787785.1 Bryobacteraceae bacterium | reverse complement strand
TCCTGATTCAGCGTAGCAGGCCGAGCCTAGGGGTTTGGGCTAAGCTGTTGAGTCCACAGGCCGAAATTCTGGTGACGGGTTTAGTGGCCCATGTTGGGGGAGGCTGGTTCGTCAGGGCTGCCGGGGTTCGAGAGGGGCACGTACACCAGGATGACGGCCAGGATACCGATGAAGATCGCGCCGATGGTGTACGCGGGGTCCTGGGTGAATTTGGGGATGGGCCACGCGTAGAAGCTACAGGTGGCTTCGACGAGGCCCATGAGGCTTTCACCGGTGATGAGGCCGGAGGCGATGAGGATGCCGATGTTGACGACGCGGGAGAGTTGGGACTCGTTGTAGCCGCGCCGGATGGCGAGCGAATCAGTGAGCCAGCGAATCATGCCGCCGACGAAGATGGCAAAGGTAGTGCCGAGGGGCAGGTACATGCCGACGGAGATCAGCATGGGGCTCTTCACCTGCATCATGATAAGCGCGATGCCCATGGCGACGCCAGTGCCGACTAGGGGCCAGGGCATATCGCCGCCAACAATACCTTGGGCGAGCGAAGCCATGAGGCTGGCTTGCGGTGCGGCTAGTTTGGCGCCGCCGAAGCCGGTGCCACCGCTTTGAATGTCGCCCAGGTGCAGGATCATGAGGGGGAAGTACATCACCAGGCTGGCGACGACGACGGCAATCAGTTCCACCACCTGAATGGTTTTGGGAGTGCCACCCAGGATAAAGCCGACTTTAAAATCCTGCAGGAGTTCGCCGGCGACGGCGGAGGAGACACAGACCACGGCGGCGACGCCCAAAACCGCGGCGACACCGCTGGTGCCAGAAACTCCCAACGCGACCATCAGCAGGGCGGCGATGATGACGGTGGAGAGCGTGATGCCCGAGATGGGGTTGTTGGTGGAGCCGATAACGCCTACGAGGTAGCCCGAGACGGTGGCGAAGAAGAAGCCGACGACGAGCATGACGATGGCGGCCGTCATGCCGCCGGTGACGCCGGCGAAGGAGATATAAAGAGCGCACATGGCGACGAAGACGACGGCAATGAGGCCCAGGATGATTTTCGAGCTCATGTAGCGCTCATGCCGGTTCTCCGATTCCACCGCCGCCGTCTGGGCGGTGACCTCGGCCCACGCCTTCGACAGGCCGATGCCCAGGCTGTTGCGCATCTTAAAGAGAGTGAAGCAGGCGCTGACGAGCATGCCGCCCACGCCGATGGGGCGGATGATATTCTTCCAGACTGCGATCGACATGCCTTCCCAATCCCCAGCGGAGGCATTGGCGGGCAGGAACTGCTTCAGGTTGGGGCCCATGAAATAGACGAGGAGCGGAATCAGCACGCCCCAGGCGACAACGCCGCCAGCGAAGTTGAGCGCGGCGAGTTGGGGCCCTATGATGTAGCCCACGCCGATGTAGGCGGGCTTGACGGCCGGGAAGGCAAAAGCCGTTGCGCCCCCCACATCCACGGCGCGGCCCGCACCCAGTTTCACTTTGCTGAACCCCAGGGTGCCGAGCAGGACGGGGAAAGCCTTTTCCGCGGCGAACAACTTCATCACCCCGAGCCAGTAGATCACCGCGCCCACGCCCATATTCCAGAAGAGGAACCTGGCCGAATTGGTGCCGGACTGGCCAGCCTTGTGGATCTCGGCGGCAGCGACGCTCTCGGGGAAGGGGAGTTCCGGATCGTCCACCATCACGCGGCGGATGAGCGAGACGAACAGAACGCCCAGAATGGAGCCCACCACCATGAGCATGGTGGATTTCCAATAGGCGTCTTCAGGGCGGAAGGACTTCCAGATGCCGGCAATGACAAAGGCGGGCAGGGTGAAGATGGCACCGGCAGCGACGCTTTCGCCGATGGAGCCGGCCGTGCGCGCGAGGTTTTCTTCCAAAATCGTGCCGCGCCAGATTCTCAGCACGGCCATCGAGATGACGGCGGCCGGGTAGGTGGCGGCGACGGTGATGCCGGCCGTGAGGCCCAGGTAGGCGTTGGCCGCGCCCAGGACGATGGTCATCACTAAGCCGAGCAGCACGGCGCGGACGGTGTACTCTTTCATGCGTACGTCACCGGCGACGTAGGGACGGTAATTGGACATCGCTAGACCTCTTCTCTACTTGGGTCTAGCGATGATAGCAGAGGTTGGATTATTGTTGGTCGGCGGGAATGGGGTTGGCGGACAATTGGTCGACGTTGATGGCTTCGTACTTGGGGCCGAGGCCGAGCGCGATCAAAGAGAGCGAGCAAATCTTTCCGTCAGCCTTGAGCTTCTGTTCAGTTTTGAACCGATTGAGGGCTTCGATGGCCGCTTGATCCCAAGCGCCATTCACTTCGGTGGTGAGGTAGCCCTTGTCGGCGAGGGCTTGCTGAATCTCACGGTAACGGTCAGCCGTGGGGCTCTGGAAGTAGGCGATACGCACGGGCGCACGAGGGGCGACCCGGCGGAAGCGGCTGTTCACCGGTGGCACGCGGGCGGCCTTGGTGGCCGGGGCGCGGTAGGACGTCTTCGCGACAACGGCGGACCGGATGGGCGCGGCTTTGGCCGGGGCCGCTTTGGCGGGGACCCGAACGATCGCCGTAGCTTTCACCGGCTTGCTGGGGGCAATCTTACGTGCCTGCTGCCCGAAACACAGGCCCGAACTCAGGCCAGTGGCGAGGATGACAACCAGGATCAGTTTCACGTCGTTTAGCATACCAGCTAATCATCGGCTGGTGGGCAGGCTGACGTGAGAGAAAAGGAGGCTGCCCCCAGCGGCCTGGCTCGTAATCGATTGATATGGTTTGAGTTGACCTTTAGTCCTTCGGAAATGAAACTTGTCGACCGTCGAATTGTCCATCACCCGGAGTTACCTGATCGGCGCAAAAGTTCAGCGATAGTCCCCCAAACGAGGGGAATTTCGATGTACGCTAACGGTCACGGATGACGAAGATACTTTGCACGCTGGCGCTTGCGGCCGGCACTCTAATGGCTGCGGAGCCCAATACCTTGACGTCGGCCGAACGTGCGGCCGGATGGAAGTTGCTCTTCGATGGCAAGACTTTGAAGGGCTGGGTGGACCCCGCCAAGCAGACGCCGCCGGGGGATTCGTTCCGGGTGGTGGACGGAGCCATCGCGTCGACGGCCAAGCCGAAGTTCCGCGAGGACATGCTTACCACTGAGAAGTTCACCAACTTTGAGCTGAGCTTCGAGTGGAAGATTTCGCCCGGCGGCAACAGCGGCGTGAAGTACTTGGTGCAGGATACGGCCATCATTCACCCTAGTCTTTTTACCACCAGCATCCCCAAGTTTGAAGACCGGGTGGACTACTTGCTGCGACACAAGAAACCGGCACGTTCTTCGTTGCCCACTGACGGCAAGGTGGAGATCTATCAAGTCGCCTTCGAGTATCAGGTGATCGACAACACGGCGCACGCCGATGCCAAACGAAGCCAGAAGAGTTGGGCGGGTGCGCTTTACCAACTGGTGGAGCCGAAGGGCGCCGGGCCCAAGGCGGTGGGCGAATGGAATGAAGGCCGCATCGTGGTGAATGGCGACCACGTGGAGCATTGGCTGAATGGCGTGAAGGTGGTGGACACGTCGTTCGCCGATCCGGCGATTGCCGAAGGCTTGGCCAAGCGCTGGACTACCAAGGGCCGGGTTTACGAGTTGCTGACGAGGCGTCCACGCAAAGCCAGCGCGGTGGTGCTGCAAAATCACGATGATGCCGCCTGGTATCGCAGCCTGAAGATCCGGCGGCTGCCGTAGTTTCGTGACCATCTACGCCGTCTCCATTTTCCTGAGTGCCTTCCTGCTGTTTCTGGTGCAGCCGGTGGTGGCGAAGATGATTGTGCCGTGGTTTGGCGGCTCGGCAGCGGTGTGGACCACCTGCCTGCTGTTCTTCCAACTCATTCTGCTGTTGGGCTACGGGTCTGCGCATTGGCTGGTGAA
>JAYVUQ010000100.1:0-5844 GCA_043787785.1 Bryobacteraceae bacterium | reverse complement strand
TCGTTTTCAACGACGAGGATGCGTTGGCGGTAGACGTCGGCGAGAATAATGCGGCCCGCGCCATCGGTGGTGAAGGTTTGGACGCCGAAGATGGTGAGGCTGGTGGCGGACTTGCCTTCGGCATCACCGACATCGTCTCCGCCGCCGACGACAAAGCGGGGCGATTGGCCGGGGCGGGCTTCGAGGATGCCGCTTTTGCCGTCTTGCTGGGCCGCATAGAGCAAGACGCCGTTGCGCCAGATGCCGAAGGGCGGGGCTTGGCCATCGACGGTGGGGGCAACGGGTGCGCCGCCGATGACGGCTTGGGTCTTATCGAGACGGACCAGGGGATTGCGCTGTTCGGGGCGAGCGCCGCCTTCGAAGTAAAGGGCTCCGTCAGCGCCGATGCCGCGCGGCGCGCCGGTGAAGGCGGGGAACGGGGCTTGGCCGGTTTCAAGGGCGCCGTTGCTGGCGAGGGGATAGACGCGGTTGGCGGTGACGGCCATGGGTCGGCGGTCGGCGGTGAGCAGGATGCTGATGTTGGTGTCGAAGCTGGTTTGGATGGTGCGGATGATGCCGTCGGGCGAGATGGCGCGCAGGTGACGGCCGGTGAGGTCTCGGATCCAGAGGGTGCCGTCTTTGAGGGCGATTACTTGGCGGGGGCTGGAGAGGGCGGCGGCGGTGGCGGGGCCGTTGTCGCCGGTGAGGCCAGCGGCGGCGGCGGGGCGGGGTCCACCGGCGATGGTGCGCAGAATGCCGTCATTGTCGAGGCGGCGCACGCGGGCGTAGCCGTCGACGACTAACAGATTGCCGGAGGGGGTGAAGGCGGCGTTGACGATGGTGCCGAGGTTCACTTCGAGGGCCGGGCCGGATTCGCCGCTGAAGCCGGGCAAGCCGCTGCCGGCGATGGGTTCGATGGTGTTGGTCGTGAGGCGCCAAACGCGGCCGGACGTTACGAAGTGCAGGTTGCCGTTGGGGGAAAAGAGGAGTTGCGAGATCGTGACGAGGCGTTCGTTCTGGGTGGCGGTACCGACGAGGGTGGTGAGGCGGCCATTCGATTCCATGCGGCGGATGCGGTTGAGGGAGTCGACGAAGTGGACCTGGTTGGTGGGGGAGAGAGCGAAGACAGCGGTTTGGAAGGTCTGCGATTCGGTGGCGCGTTCGCCCTCTTCCACTTTGAGCGGAGGTTGGGCGGGGCTGATGGGCGTGAGGCGGCACTCCTGTGCGTAGGCGGTGATGGCGAGGAGGCCGCAGACTAGTTTCATGAGTGTGCTACTAGTTTCGCCCACTTTGCCCCCTGCAAAACACAGTGAGTCGTTTTCACGTTGGCTTGAATCTACTCGCGCATGTACGGAATCATGGGAGCGACCGGCCAAACCGGATCCGCTGCAGCGCAGGCGTTGTTAGCGCAAAGACTTCCGGTTCGCGTGGTGGTCCGCCGGGCCGAGCGCGCCTCTTCTTGGCCGACGCCAAGGATGCCGATGCGCTCACGCAGGCCTTTACCGGTTGCGACGCGGTGTATCTGATGAATCCGCCCGCGCTGGGCGACCCGGACCTCTTCGCCACCGCCCGGCTCACGGTGGCAGCCCCAGTGGCGGCGGCGAAGCGGGCCGGTATTCGCAGAGTAGTCGGCCTTTCTTCGGGCGGCGCCGAGCACGCCTCCGGCACCGGCAACATTCTCACCGGTCATATTTTGGAGACGGAACTGGCCGGGTACCCGGGCGCCGTCACTCTGCTGCGGGCCTCCTACTTCATGGAGAATTTGGGCGGGATGCTGCCGATCGTCAAAGCGGGGGAGTACTGCCCTCGATGCTGGTGCCGCTGGATTGCGCGAGGGAGATGCAAGCTGCGCGTGACGTGGGTGCCGCGGCGGCCACGCTCTTGACCGAAACCTGGGAGGGCCACCGGATCGTGGAGTCGCACGGGCCGGAGGATTACTCACCCAACGATGTTGCCGCCACGCTGATGGGGATTCTCGGCAAGCCCGTGCTGGCAGTCCCCGTGCCGCGTGAGCCATGGGAGGGCATCTTCGGCTCGTTAGGCTTCCCGCAGGTTACGGTCGCCGCATTCTGCGAGATGACGGAAGGTCTCAACAGTGGCCACGTTACCTTCAACGGAGGCCAGCGGGCCATCCGTGGCAAGACGAGGCTTGAAGCTGCTTTGCGGTCCATGCTCGTTTCGTCTTCGAGCGGTTGAACCACAACTTGCCCCGCTGGTTGCAGGGAAAAACATACGGCAAAGAACCTGCGATTCGGTGGCGCGCTTGCGGGGCGATGGAGCGAGGCACGAGTCTAGGCGGATTTTTTCAGGTCGACGTCCATGAAGTAGTAGCAGATCATATGGCAGACGATCATGTGGGCGTCTTCGATTTGGCCGTAGTGGGTGGCGGAGACCTGGATGTTGAGGTCGGCCAGGGGGCCGATTTTGCCGCCGTCTTTGCCGCTTAAGGCGATAGTTTTGCAGCCGATTTCTTTGGCGTAGGCGAGGGCGGCGACGACGTTGGGGGAACTACCGGAGCAGCTTACGGTCATGAAGAGATCGCCGGGGCGGGCGAAGTTTTTGAGGGGCTCGACAAAGACTGCGCCGTAGCCGACGTCGTTGCCGTAAGCGGTCATGGTGGGCATCATGTCGGTGAGGGCCAGAATCTTGAAGCGCTTTTCGGCGGGGAGTGGGAAGCTGGCGCCTTTCACCATGTCGCAGGTGAAGTGGGAGACGCTGGCGGCGCTGCCACCATTGCCGCAGACGAAGATCATGCGGCCGGCGTCGCGGGCGTCGGCGAACATCTGGATGGCCTGATCGACCTTGGCCAAATCGACCAAATCCATGGTCTTGACTAGGTTTTGTTTGTATTGCTCGGTGTACGTCACTAATCTCTATTATGAAGCACGCTGATATCATAAAAGGCTAATGTTGAAACCGACGATTTTCCGTGAGTATGACATTCGCGGAATTGCTGACCTTGAGATGCTCTCGCCCGATGTGGTGAACCTGGGCCGCGCCATCGGCACCTATATGCGCCGCCATTCGGGGCCGAAGGTGGCGCTGGGCCGCGATGTGCGTTTGAGTGGTACGCGCCTGCACGCGGCGTTGCTGGAAGGGCTGCTGGCGAGTGGCTGCGACGTCATCGATATTGGTGTGGTGCCCACGCCGGTGCTCTATTTTTCGGTGCATCATCTGCACGTGGATGCGGGGGTGATGATTACGGGGAGCCATAATCCGTCGGAGTATAACGGCTTCAAGATGATGACGGCGACGAAGTCAGTGTTTGGGGCGGCGATTCAGGAGATTCACCAGATTCTACTGGCGGGCGAATTTTCTCCGGGCACTGGCGGCGTGGTTTCGGCGGATGCGGTGACGCCTTATGTGGATGAAGTGGCGGCGCAGTTTTCGGCCTTGTCGCGGCGGGTAAAGGTAGTGATCGATGCGGGCAATGGCACCGGTGGGCCGGTGATGGAGCGCATCCTGGCCAAGATCGACGTCGATGCGACGCCCTTGTTCTTTGAGCCCGATGGACGCTTTCCGAACCATCATCCCGACCCCACGGTACTGGAGAATCTGGAGCATTTGGCGCAGGCCGTACGCGCCGGCAAGGCCGAGCTGGGCATTGCCTTCGATGGCGATACCGACCGCATCGGCGCGGTGGATGAACATGGCGAGGTGGTCTACGGCGACTTCCTGCTGTTGATTTACGCGAGAGAGATTCTGACGCGCAAGCCGGGGGCGACGTTTATTGGCGAGGTGAAGTGCTCGCAGGTGATGTACGAGGAGCTGGAAAAATTGGGGGGTCGGCCGATTATGTACAAGACGGGCCACTCGCTGATCAAAACCAAGATGAAGGAAGAGCATGCGGAGTTGGCCGGCGAAATGTCCGGCCATATGTTCTTCGCCGACCGGTACCATGGCTTTGACGATGCGATGTACGCGGCGTGCCGTTTGCTGGAGATTGTGGCTGATTCGGGTAAGCCGCTGTCGGCGCAGGTGGCGGGATTGCCGAAGACGGTGAGCACGCCAGAGCTGCGGGTGGATTGCCCGGACGATGAGAAGTTCGACGTGGTGGCGCGGTTGGCGGCGCGCTATAAGGCGACGCATCGGGTGGTGGACGTGGATGGGGTCCGCGTGCTGTTTCCGCAAGGCTGGGGATTGGTGCGGGCATCGAATACGCAGCCGGTGCTGGTGATGCGTTTCGAAGCGACCGATATGGCGGCGCTGAACAGCTATCGCCAGGAGATGGAACAAGCGGTGGCCGAAGCCAAAGCGGCGCATTAGCTTTATGGCGTTGCTGCTGCTGCGCTTCTGCCTGTGGAGCCTGCTGCATACGTTTTTCCGCGTGCGGGTGATGGGGGCGCAGCGCATCCCGAAGGACACCGGGGCGCTGATTATCTCGAACCACGTCTCGTACGCCGATGCGGTGCTGATTGGTTCGGCGACGCGGCGCTGGATCCGGTTCCTGCTGTGGAAGCCTTTCTACGAGAGCGCTTTTCGGCCATTTTTTGAGCTATTGCGGACGATTCCGATTTCGCAGCAGTCGCCCCGCGAGTCGTTGGGGTCGCTGGCGCAGGCGCGCCGGGAGGCTGAGGCCGGAGAGTTGGTAGGCATTTTCCCGGAAGGGCAGATCACGCGGAGCGGCGAGTTAGAGCTCTTCAAGAGCGGCTTTGAGAGGATTGTGGAGCGCAAGGGGCAGGACCAGTTGCTGGCGCCGATCATACCGATTTGGCTCGAAGGACTGTGGGGACATCCGCTGAGCATGAAAGGCGGGCGGGTGTTCGGCAGTTGGCAGAAGGTGTGGCGGCCGCGGATTACGGTGCTGATTGGGGAGCCGATTTGGGAGCGGATTGAGCCGGAGGTTTTGCGGGCGCGGCTGCTGGAGTTAGGCGCGCGGGCGGCGCTAAAGCAATTCGATGAGTGAATCGACCGGCACCGATTCGCATGAGCGCCACCTCGACGATCAAGCTGTGAAATGTTCCCGTTTTCATTGGATTGTGTTTGGGACTGGTAATTGAGTGAACGGGTAGGCCTGGGTGCCGGAGGCGGACGTCGCTTCCTTTTTGACGTACTGCCACATATCCGAGATGTTCCAAAAGCCGGATAGCCGACTGGCCGGCACCACGTGGCAGCTCAACTGGAATTAGTTCATCCTTCACGTAGTGCAATTGAACCAAGCGCGGCTGCGCGTGTTCGTCTTCAAAATGCAGAAAAGTTGCCTCGAGAACATTCACGCGAAGTTCGTCCCAGGTCTCGGCCTCGGTAAAGATGGCGTGGCCCAGCGCGCGGGCATAATACCCACCTTCCTCCGCGTCGCGAACTTCGAAAATGATCTCCATGTAACTTGGAATACCCGAAACAGTCAATAATAGAAGCTATGGAACTCCAAGGCAAACGAATTGCGGTGCTCGTTGACCAGGCTTATCAGGAGATGGAAGTGTGGTATCCGTTGTATCGTTTCTTGGAGGCGGGAGCAGAGGTGGTGACGATTGGGCCGGTGGCTGGCGCAGTGATTCAGAGCAAGCTGGGCTACCCGGTGAAGGCTGATCGGGCTTACACGGAAGTTACGCCCGAGGGCTTTGACGGCGTGCTTTGCCCGGGGGGCTGGGCACCGGACTATATTCGCCGTAGCGACGCCGCGATTCGCTTTGTGAGTGACCTGGGCAAACGAGGCAAGCTGCTGGCGGCGATTTGCCATGGGCCTTGGGTGTTGTGTTCCGCCGATGCGATTCGCGGACGCCGGGTGACTTGCTTCCACTCCATCAAGACCGATGTGATGAATGCCGGTGGGGTGTATGAGGACGCCGAGGTGGTGGTGGATGGGCATATTGTGACGTCGCGGAAGCCGGAAGATCTGCCGGCCTTCATGCGTGCTTCGATCGC
>JAYVUQ010000099.1:0-6243 GCA_043787785.1 Bryobacteraceae bacterium | reverse complement strand
TTCGTGCTCGGCGACGTTTCGGGCAAGGGCATTCCAGCCGCCTTGCTCACCGGCGTGATTCACGGCGCGGTACGGTCCAGCGCTTGGACGGAGAGTAGCCGTCAGCACCAACAGGCCACCGGGCAACTGAATCGCCTGCTGAGCGAGCGAGCTTCGGCCGAGCGGTTTGCCAGCCTCTTCTGGGGCTATATCGAAGGCTGTACGCTACGTTACATCAATGCCGGCCACTTATCGCCGATTCTCGCGCGGGCCAATCGGCCGGTCTGCCTGCGGCTCGACGAAGGGGGCCCGGTGCTCGGGCTCCTACCATCGGCCCACTACGAAACAGGTTCTGTGGAACTGGAGCCCGGCGACCTTCTCGTGCTCTACTCTGACGGACTCGTGGAAGCCGCGAATGCCCAAGACGAGCAGTTCGGTGAAGAGCGCCTGCTCGATTTGGTAGCCCAGCATCGTCACCTCTCCGCCGATCAGATCCGCGACCGGATCATTCGCGCCGCTCAGCTTTTCACGGGCAACGCCGAACTCGAGGATGATCGCACGTTGCTGGTGCTCCGGTACACGGGTGCCGGGGCAGAGACCCAACTGGTGCTTGCGGCCAACCAAACGGCTGCTTGCCATTCATAACGGTTTTATAACGGGCAGCAGCCTATTTTTTGGGTGGCGCTGGGTAGGGCTTATCGAAACCTTTGGCGTCCCACCAAAGAATCCGGTTTAATACATCGGACGGCACATCGTCGAGATCGTTCCAATTCATCTTCGCCGAGGCCAGGGTCGCCCAACGTTCTCGCCCCGTAAGTGCGGCAGCGGGAGGGTTCATGTCATCTAACTTCACGTTCGGCACTAAGGCCGTATAAGTGTCCAACTGCCGGTCCGTGGTGAACATACTATTCATGGCACGGGCGTTGGCCAGGAAACGGGTCCGCGGCGTCAGGCCGAAGATATCTTGCATGGTCCGCACCAGATTCAGATGCGTATAGTAATTCGAATCAAGCGCCTGCCTCCGGATGTGGGGCCCGATCGCCAAGGCAATTGTGCGCCGGCCACTCACATGATCCACACCATCCTGGGCGTCATCCTCCACCACTAAGATGAGGCTTTTCGCCCACACTTTCGACTTACTAATTTTGTCCACAATCTTACCCAAGGCAAGGTCGTTGTCGGCCACCATCGACCGTGGCCGCGGAGCATTGGGATTGCGACCTTCGGTATGGTCGCTGGTCATGGTGATGATCGTCAGATTCGGCGTTGTGCCACTCTTTTCCCAGTCATCCAGCCTTTCGGCAAAAGCCGCCGCCCGAATCTGGTCCGGCACCTTCATCGACGAAGGCGGAAACTGTGCGTCGAAGATGGGCCGCAAGGCCGGTACCACGCAGCGTGACCCAATCACCTGCTTCCAAGTACCATCTTGATAGTGTTGCCAGTACTCCTGCCATTTCAACATCTGGGTTTCGTTAATGTCCTTCATCAAACCGTCGGGGCCGGGCGTCGCGGGCTCCGATACGGGCCCCAGCAAGCGCACCTTCATCGGCCGGCGCTGATCTTGCCAAAAGAATCCCGCGGGTGAGACCGTCAGCGAGTCGCCCATGTTCCACGCGTAGCCGCGAGGGGCAGCCTGCAGCGCGCGCTCCGTATGATCCGAGACGAAACCCATCATCAGCCACTGATGGCCTTCAAAACTGATCGCTCCGCTCGAATAGAAGTTATCGAGTAATACATACTTTTCCGCCAGCGCGTGATGATTGGGAGTTACCTCGCGGCCGTACATGAGTAACTTCTCATCGCGATTGCCTTTAGGAATATCCGAAAGCACTTGGTCGTAAGTACGATTCTCCTTGATGATAAAGAACACATGCTCAATGCCGAGGCGGGCCAGATCCGGTACGCCCCCGTTCGGAGTAAACTTCGGGCGGGCGGCCCAGGCCACCTCACGGGCACCCGCTTGTAATTGCGCCGCAGTCGGGTCTGGCACGGACGAAAGCGATCCTTCATACACGCGGCTGCTATGTTGCCCCGGCGCTGACTCGTCGTTGCCGGTGCCCTTCACGCTGGCTGTGTGCAAGTTACCAGCCAGATCGATACGCACCGCGGTCGGGAACCACCCCGTCGGCACTTTTCCCGCTAACCGCCATTTACCCTGGGCCAGCATGAAAACGGCCACGGCATTCTCACCGCCGCAAGCGACATACAGCCGCTTCCCGTCAGCCCGAAATGCCAGCGAATTTGGTAACAAACCAGGCAGCCGATTCGAGTTATCGAGCGCTACGGTCTCTACCGCCAATGTCTTGGTATCCATCAGCGAAAGGGTATCCGCATGCGCATTGGCTACCGCCAAAGTACCGCCATCCGGACTCAGAGCCAAACCTGCCGGAGCCAAGCCCACGGGAACTGACTTTGCCGTCCCAATTACCGTGCGAAACACCTGCACCGTGCCAGGCAATACTGCCCCTTGCACGTCCACTGGCAGGGGAACATTGCCACTCAAAGCCTGCTGGGCTTGGCGGCGTACGGCGCCGCCGCGGTTGGTGACATAGAGTAACTCACCCTTCGGGTCAATTGCGACCGCGAAGGGAGCCAAGTCCGTCGTCCAACGCTGCGTA
Organism: Bryobacteraceae bacterium; assembly: GCA_043787785.1. GTDB lineage: Bacteria > Acidobacteriota > Terriglobia > Bryobacterales > Bryobacteraceae > JALHNI01. Next base: position 3,646 of record JAYVUQ010000099.1, on the reverse strand, counting down.
ATGCGCTTGGCCACTGGATCCACCACGGCGATCTCGTTGACGTGATGCAGCGCGGCGAAGAGGCGCGTACCATCGCGGGAGAATGCCAGGCCGGCAGGAATTGGGTGCCCCTTCAGCACCATGCGATCCACCTGACCCAACTCGCCACCGGACGAATAGGGAATGCGCAACAGCGCGTCTGGCCCGGTGCGCGTGGCCTCGCTGGCCCAGATTTCGTTGATGTTCGGGCGAAAGCAAATGCCGAGATAGGAAGTGGTCTTGGTCGTCACGCGGCTGATCTCGCGGCCACTCACCAAGTCGATCGTTACCACGCTGGTGCCATTGAGAATCGCGGCGAAAGTGCCGGTAGGGTCAATCGCCATGTCCGCGGGCCGGCCTTGGATCTCACTCTTCGGGTGCCACGGACGCACTAATTGGGCCGAGGCCACCAGAAAGGCATCATTCGCCTGCCGTCCAGCCACGGCCCCGGTGGGCAGGATTGCCGAAAGATCCGGCTGCATGAGTGCCGTTAGAACGGCGGCCGAAACCGCAAAGAGGCAGATCCATTTGGCTTTTGACATCAGTGGTAAGCATAACCTGCTCGAGCACAACTGCGGGTGGTATCATTCAGGCGACGTGCGATACTTCTTGGCGATTTGGATGCTGGCCCAGAGCACTCCTTCCCTGCCGTTCCTTGATGTCACCGCCGCCTCGCGCATTGCCTATACCTCCTCCGCCAGCAAGACTTCTGCCAAGTACCTCATCGAAAGCATGGGCGGCGGTGTCGCAATGATCGATGCCGACGGCGATGGCCGGCTCGATCTTTACTTCGTCAACGGTGCTGCGCTTCGCCCAGGCATGTCCGCGACGGACCGGCCCGACAAGGGCGATCCACGCTTTTGGAATCGCCTGTATCGCAACCAAGGTGATGGCACCTTTACTGACATGACGGAACACGCCGGCTTGCGCGGCCAAGGCTATGGCCAAGGCGTGGCCGTCGGTGACTGTGACAACGACGGTCGCGCTGACCTCTTCGTCACCAGCCTCGGCCGCAATGCGCTTTATCGCCAGCAGAGCGGTGGAATATTTGAAGACATCACAGCTAAGGCTCGTGTAGGCGGCAGTGGTTGGTCAACCAGTGCGGGCTTTATCGATTTCGATCGCGACGGCAACTTAGATCTGTTTGTCGCCCGCTACCTCGACTGGGACTTCAGTAAGAACAAATGGTGTGGTGGCGAGGGCCCAGTTCTCCGCGCCTATTGTCATCCCAACGAATTCGCACCCACCACCCACTTGTTGTACCGCAACCTAGGCGGATGCCGCTTTGAAGACGTGACGGCAAAGTCGGGTATCGCCAAGGCCCTGGGCAAGGGGCTCGGCGTGGCTTTCGAGGACGTCGACCGCGATGGCTGGCCAGACATCTTCGTCGCCAACGATAGCTTTCCTCAGCAACTTTTCCACAATCGGCGAGATGGCACGTTTGAAGAGATTGCCCTCGCCAGTGGAGTCGCCTATGACGACGACGGCAAAGTGTTCGCCGGTATGGGAGTGGGTTGGGCCGATTACAACAATGACGGCTGGCCTGACCTCTTTGTGAACGCGTTGGCGAATCAGGGTTACTCACTGTTCCGAAATACCCGGGGTCTCTTCGCTCACGTCTCGGCCGCTGCCGGGCTCGCGACGAGCAGTAAGTTACACTCCGGCTGGGGCGCGCGCTTTTTTGACTATGACAACGATGGCTGGAAGGACATCTTCGTGGCGCAAGGCCATGTAATGGATAACATCGAATTAACCCAACCCGGGATTCGTTATCTCGAGACGCCGATGTTACTCCGAAATGTGCAGGGCAAGTTCACTGAGGTCTCAGCCTTCACCCGCCCCCTGGCGGGACGCGGTGCCGCGTTTGGCGACCTGGACAATGACGGCAGCAATGACATTGTGGTGGCCACGAACGACGGCCAGCCACGACTCTACCGGAATGCAACTCCGAAGCAGAATTGGTTGACGGTCGACACCGTGGGCACGAAGAGTAACCGGGATGGCATGGGGGCCGCCATACGAATAGTAGGCCAATCTGGGAGGGAACAATTCGGTTACGTCTCCACCGCCGGAAGTTATCTCGCCGCCCATGATAAGCGAGTGCATTTCGGTTTGGGTACTGAACGCGAAGTGAAGTTACTCGAGATTCGATGGCCTAGTGGACTTTTGCAAACCTGGGAGAACGTGGCCGTTAACCAAATCATGATCGCCCGGGAGAAAGCGCCATGATCCCGTTGTTGCTCATGCTAACCGCGCAGGATCCCCGCGCCGCCTTTGACCGGGGCGACTATGTCACCGCCATCCGGCTATTTGAAGCCGCCAATCGCCACCAGCCGGAGTGTGCAAACACCCTGTACATAGGCCTCGCGCGCTACCGCCTGCGTCAAACATCTGAAGCACTCATCGCCTTTCGCACCGCCATTCAATGCGACCCGAAGTTACTTCCGGCGCACTTGGCCATCGCCGAAGCCTATGAAGCGCGCGGCAACGACAACGAAGCGCTCGCGGCGTATTTGCGCGCGCTGAGCCTTGATCCGTACCATGCGGTCGCGCTGCGGTCGGCAGCGAACCTATATTTGAAGAGCGGTCTGCATCGTGACGCCCGACCATTGTTGGAGAAACTTTCCGCGCAGGCCCCGCGAGCAGATGTATTGGCAGACCTGGGAGCCATTGATGCCGCGAGAGGCGAACGGCCGACAGCTGAAAGTCATTTCCGCGAAGCCCTTCAGCTCGACCCAAGTTACTACCCCGCCCTCACCGGGCTCGGCAACTTACTCGCCCGCGCAGGAGACAACGAGGGCGCACTACCGTTACTCCAGAAAGCGATTGCCCTGCGTCCCCGCGCGTACGAGGCTCATTTCCTGCTTGGGTCGGCCCTCAATCGATTGAGCCACTTCGGCGAAGCGCGCATCGAACTCGAAAAAGCGATACAATTCGGCGGCGCGCGGGAGCCACAAATCCACTACCAACTCGCCCGTGCCTGGGGCGGGCTCAATCGGCCAGCGGACAGAAAACTGGCCCTAACTAAGTTCTCCGAACTGACGAAACAGGACAAAGAGAATAGTGAGTTACAGAAGCGGGCTTTGCAGTTTGTGGACGAAGCCCGTCAGCTATTGCAGGCGGGTGACCTATCCACGGCCGCGCAGCGCTTGGAGCAGGCGCGAGAAGCCCGCCCTGGGGATGCCACCCTGCTGTTTCGCTTGGCGGGTTTGAATTTCGATCTAGGACGGCTCGACGTCGCCCGCGAATATGCGCAGGCCGCCATTAGTATCAGCCCCGCCATGTGGCTCCACCACTACTTACTTGGGCTAATCGAGAAAGGCGCCCGCCGGCTAATCGATGCCCGCGCGAGCCTTGAACTCGCCGCACGCCTCAACGGGACTGAGGCCCCCGTCTTCAATGCGATCGGTGAAGTGGCGCGCGAACAGGGCCATCGCGCCGAAGCTCTGGTGGCGTTTGAGAAGGCCTGCCAGTTGGCACCCAATGAGGAAATGTTTCGGCAGAATCTCGAACTTACCCGGCAGACTAAGTGAGTATCTGCTCAATCGGGCCGTGGCCCTCTTCCACCAGATGAAATAGGCGGCCCAGGGCACGAAAAGCCATCTTCTTGTGGTCGAGCCCTAATTGT
>JAYVUQ010000098.1:0-1531 GCA_043787785.1 Bryobacteraceae bacterium | reverse complement strand
AAGAAGTGATGTCGGACCCGGACAAAAAGAATTATAAGGACTTGCGTGCCAAACTCACTCAGCTCAATGGCGCCACGCGGCGTCAAACGGTGAAGGATCTGCCCGCATTCTGGACCGTTGAGGTGGATCACGGACTCGAGCGCGAGAAGAGCTACGTTCTCACTAGCGGCGACCCGGAGCGTCCCGAGAAGAATAACCCGGTGGAGCCGGGATGGCCATTTTACTCTGGCGATCTGGACCTGCGCGAAGGCCGGGTAGAGGCGTTTTCTGATTGGTTGACCGCCAAGGAGAATCCACTCTTCGCCCGCGTCGCCGTAAACCGTCTTTGGCAGTGGCATTTCGGTGAGGGCTTACATAAGTCATCGAGCGACTTTGGCCTGATGGGTGGCCGGCCGAGTCATCCGGCTTTACTCGACTGGCTGGCGTCCGAGTTTGTTAGCCGAAACTACAGCATGAAGCAGATGCATAAGCTGATCATGACGTCGCGAGCCTACCGGTTGGCGAGTTTTGGCGATCAGGGCTTGATGAGGAAGAATCTCACCGCTGACCCTGGTCAGCGCTTTCTCTGGAGCTTCCGATTGCAGCGCCTTGAAGCGGAACCCATTTGGGACTCGATCCTCACCGCGGCCAGTAATCTGGATATGAGCCTGGGCGGCCCATCCTTCGACATAGAAGCCAGGCCGATACGTCGAGGGGGGATGGCGACTTCGGATGCCAAAACCAATCGGCGCGGCGCCTATATCGTGCGCGGTTTTTCCACGAGCCGCGAGGTGGTGCCGAATTTCCTCCAATCGTTCGATGTGGATGACGGCCGCGCCCCTTGTCCTTTGCGTACGCAGACGGTCACCGCGCCGCAGGGACTGTTTATGATGAACAGCGCCGAAGTTGAGAGAGCCAGCGCCCAGTTTGCTGAGCGGCTCAGGAAAGAGTCAAATGGCGACCTCAGCTTAGCTGTCGAGCTTGGTTACCGCATCGCTCTCAGCCGGCCCCCTTCGGCCAAGGAGAAGGACCGCGCTTTGAGTTACTTGGGCGATGACCCCGGGCGGCTGAAAAGCTTCGCGTGGTTAGTGTTGAATCTGGACGAATTTATTTACGTGCAATAACTTATGACTCCTTACCCTTGCGGCCAAATCTCCCGTCGTCATATCTTCCAGCAGTCTATCGGCGCGCTGCTGGGCGGCGCGGTGGGCGCGCTGTGGGCGGAGGACGGTAAGCTTGACGCTCGATTGCCGGATAAGAGGGCGGATGCCGTCATCTTCTTGTTTATGTGCGGTGGCGTGAGCCACATCGATACCTTTGACCCCAAGGGTAATCAGCATGCCGGCAAGCTGATTGACGCGATTGGCTTCGGAGATAACGTCGCCGAGATGAAGCGCCCAGTGATCCCGTGCTTGCGAACTTTTCAGCAATACGGCCAGAGCGGAATTCCGGTTTCTGACTGGTTTCCCCACGTGGGCGGAGTGGTGGACGAAATTGCCATTGTGCGCTCCATGTGGTGTCAAGAAGGTAACCATTTCCCGGCGGTGATTGA
>JAYVUQ010000097.1:0-3095 GCA_043787785.1 Bryobacteraceae bacterium | reverse complement strand
GGTTCGCGAGCCAGATAATCGTAGACTTCGCGCTTATCCCAGACGTGATTTCCAGTAGTGATGACGTCAACGCCCAGCCCGAAAAGCTCTTCGGCGATGTTGGGGTTGATGCCAAAGCCGCCGGCGGAATTCTCACCGTTAGCGATCACCAGGTCCACTTTTTCCTCGGTGATGATGCGCTGGCAATGTTCGCTAACAATGGATCGGCCCGCGGACGCAAAGATGTCACCGATGAAAAAAATACGCATTGAGAAAGAAAAAGGGAGCGCCTCCACACGAGCCGATTCCCACCTCCGTCATTGACCCCTAACAGCTGAGGGGGGGACCCCCCGCGCGCCTTCAGGCTTCTCCATCGCCAACCGAAGTCAACGGGAGCATGCACACCAGCACTATGCTCGAGTCGGATCCCATGACATTGACTATAGGATCAATTTATTAGAGGCTTCTGCAAACTCAGCAGAGCCACTCCCACGCCCATTCTAGCCTGAGAAGTGCATTTTCTGTTTCGCTTTTTTTATTGGCCGTTGCGGCTGCTATCCTGATGTCTTATGCCCGCCACCTTTCACGGACTCGAACATACCGCTATTGCCTCGCCCAACCCCAAGGCTCTCGCCGATTGGTACGTGGCAAATCTTGGTTTCCACATTAATTTCAGCTACGACGTCTTTTTCTTCGTCAAGGCCCCGAACGGCTCGATGCTGGAGATCATCCCCAGCGAGGGCGACGCGGTGGAAAACAAGATGAAGACGCGCGGCATCCGCCACCTGGCCATTGCGCTCGACGACTTCGATGCCGGTTATGCCGATTTGCAGGGCAAGGGTGTCAAGTTCCTGGCTGAACCCTATGAGAACAAAGGCAACCGGCTCGTCTTTTTTGAAGACCTGGACGGCAACATCCTCCACCTCATCGCCCGTGAAAACCCGCTGCCCTAAAGGCCCCCAAACACTTGTTCAGCCGCGTCTTTGCCGCGTTTAAATATCGCGAATTCCGTCTCATGTGGTTGGGTGCCTGCACGTCCACCATTGGCACGTGGATGCAGAAGGCGGCCCAAAGCTGGCTGGTTCTCGAGCTCTCGGGGTCGAAATTCCTACTTGGCCTCGATAGCTTCCTCGGAGACATTCCCATTCTGCTGCTGTCGGTGCTGGGTGGCGTCGCCTCGGACCGCTTTGATCGGCGAAAGCTCCTCATCGCCTCCCAGGTCGGCCAAATGTCTACCGCCCTGGCCCTGGCGGTCCTTTTTGCCACCGGCACCGTCCAGGTCTGGCACATCCTTACCCTCTCGTTTTTCACCGGCTGCGTCCAGGCCTTCGGCGGACCGGCCTATCAGGCCATCCTCCCCATGATGGTGCCGAAAGCCGAAGTGCAGAACGCCATTGCCATGAACTCCATCCAGTTCAACCTTGCCCGGGTCATCGGGCCCATGTTGGGCGGTTGGGCCCTGGTGTCTTTAGGCCCCGCCGGGTGCTTCTCCATCAACGGACTCTCCTTTCTGGCCGTCATCTTCGCCCTCCTCGCCATGACGCCCAAGCGCGGAGGCGGCAATCGCGGCGAGTCGGTCCTCGCGAGCATCCGCGGCGGCATCGACTTCGTCAGTGCCCGGCCCGGTATGCTCCCCCTGATCGCCCTGGCCTTCTTCATGACCCTCCTCGGCTTCCCCCTCATGGTCTTCCTGCCGGTGATGGCCAAAGAGGTCTTCGGCCAAGGCTCCATCGGCTATACCCGTATGCTTACCGTCTCCGGAGCCGGCGCCATCGCCGGTGGCCTCATTGTCGCCGGACTCAGCCACTCCGAAAGGAAAGGGCGCTACGCCCTCATCAACTTGATCGCCCTCGGCACGTTGATCGTGGTCTTCTCCCAATCCCGCATCCTGTGGCTCTCCTACATCACGCTCTTCCTCTGTGGCGGCGCTCTCATTGGCACCTTCAGCATGATCGCTTCGCTGGTGCAAAGCGAAGCCACCGACGAAATGCGTGGCCGGGTGATGTCCCTTTACAACGTCGCCTTCCGCGGCGGCGGCCCCATCGGCGCCTTAATCTGCGGCCAACTCATCGAGTTCTCCTCCGCCCCCATCGTCCTCGCCGGCTGCGGCACCTTGCTAGCCCTGATGGGCCTCTGGTTCCTGGTCATACAGCGGCGTATTCCGCAGTTGTAGAGCGGGCGGGCCTTGCTCCGCGGGCCGGACGAGCCTAAAATTCCTTTACATCAGATTCTTATGCTGAATGTAATCCGGCGCTTACGCGACGGGCTCGACTTGAAGCCGCATAGAGACAATGTAATAGAATTCTCGTCGCGGTCAACGCGCTAGGATCTTCGACAGTACCTGGCCGTGGACCTCAGTCAGGCGTTCGCGGCGGCCCTGGTGGAGGACGCTTAGTTGGTCCTGGCTTAGACCCATTTGGTTCAGGATGGTGGCGTGGAGGTCGCGGAAATGGACGGGGTCTACGGTAGCTTTGAGGCCAATGTCGTCGGTGGCTCCGTAGGCGATGCCGCCTTGGAAGCCGCCGCCGGCGAGCCACATGCTGAAGCCCGTGTTGTGGTGGTCTCGACCGCTGCCGCGTTCGCTTTCGGGAGAACGGCCGAATTCCCCGCCCCACATCACGATCGTCGAATCGAGGAGGCCGCGGCGCTTGAGGTCTTTCACCAGCGCGGCCGTCGGTTGGTCAGTTAGCGAGGCCATGCGGGTGTGATTCTTTTCGATGTCGCTGTGGGCGTCCCATTCGGTTTCCGCGCCGCCGCCACCGGCAACGACGCAGACGAAGCGGACGCCTTTCTCCACTAAGCGGCGTGCTAGCAAGCAACGGCGGCCATAGTCGTCGGTTTGCGGTTTGCCAACGCCGTAAAGGTCGAGTGTTGCTTGCGGCTCATTCGATACGTCGAAGATTTCGGGAGCGTCGGTTTGCATCTTGAAGGCCGTGTCGTAGGCCGAGATGCGGGCCGAGAATTCGGGATCTTCCCCCAGCAGATTGGCTTCGTTCAGTTGGCGAATAAAATCGACCGTCTTGCGGCGGCGCTTCATGGTGATGCCCTTGGGCAACTCGAGGTTGAGCACCGGACGGGCGCCTGCGCGGAACAAGGCGGGTTGATAGGCGGCCGGC
>JAYVUQ010000096.1:0-2055 GCA_043787785.1 Bryobacteraceae bacterium | reverse complement strand
CGCTCGGTGTTGCGCAGCGGGCGCCGTCGTTGGTAAGTAGGACTAAGCCTTCGCTATCGCGGTCGAGCCGGCCGACGGCGTAAATGAAAGGAATGTTGATGAATTCCTTTAGCGTGCGGTCGCCAGGGTCGCCAGTGAATTGGGTGAGAACATTGTGCGGCTTATAGAAAATGATGCAGATGGTTTCGTCGGGCGTTGGTGGCATTCGTCTGACTCATGGTAGCCTTGTGTGGTAATTTGCGCAATGTGGAGGCTCAATATGACAATGAAACTGATGGCGGCCGTTTTGGTGGCGGGCGGGTTATCCGCCGCGATGGGGCAGGGAAGGCCCGACCCTCAAAAACTGATCGCAGCGCAGAAGGAAGCTATGCTCAAGTTCGCATTTATGGACGGGGTTTGGCGAGGGCCGGCCTATACGATATTGCCTTCGGGAGTGAAACATTCCATTACCCAGACTGAGCGCATTGGGCCCTTTCTGGATGGGTCGGTGAAAGTGTTGGAGGGGCGTGGATATGACGCCGATGGCCGAGTTGGCTTCAATGCATTTGGCACGATTTCCTACGATGTGACGAAGAAGATTTATACTCTCCATTCCTATGCGCAGGGTTTTGCAGGTGACTTTGTTTTTACCCCTACCGCTGATGGCTACGTGTGGGAAATTCCGGCTGGGCCTGGCGTGACGATTCGCTATACGGCCGTGGTTAAAGATGGAACATTCAAAGAAGTTGGCGATACGATTGTGGCCGGTAAAGAACCGGTACGGACATTTGAAATGGACCTGAAGCGAGTAAGTGATACCGATTGGCCCGCAGCGGGGGCGGTGCCGCAGAAGTAGCTATTTGGCGAAGTTCTTGGCGCAACGAAAGCCGATGTTAGGACTGCGCTCTGCCGGGCGGGCCCAACTACGATTGGCGCAGGTGAGGTACTTAGCCACATCAGCCCAACTGCCGCCACGGATAACTCGATATTGGCCTATGGCGGGGCCTTTGGGGTTTTCCGGTGGCGCTGTTTCGTAGTAGTTCCTCTCGTAATAATCGGACGTCCATTCCCAGACATTTCCAGCCATATCGTTTAAGCCGAACTTGTTGGCGTTGCACTTGCCCACTGCTTGCGGACCATCCACGGAATTGAAATGAGCGTCCTTTGCGGTTGGAGCTTTTTCGCCCCAGGGATACTTTGCTTTTTCGGTTAGCCCACGGCAGGCCCGTTCCCATTCCGCTTCGGTGGGCAGTCGCTTTCCGGCCCACTTTGCGTAAGCTGCGGCATCGTCCCAACTTACCGCGGCTACTGGATACTTTTCCTTACCCTTCGGCGGTTTGCCTTCAGGCCAGTTATAGGGTGGGCGATGACGTGTTACCAGGACGAATTTCGCGTACTCTTCGTTTGTTACTTCGTTGGTATCGAGATAGAACGGTGTTACCTTGATTGGCTTGGCCGGTTGATCATCCTTCACCAGTTCCGGCACCCATTTCAGCCCGTCGTCGGGCAGGGCGTGGGAGCGGCCACGGATGTATTCACCGCCGGGGATGAAGGTCATGCCCGGTTCGGCTGCGAAGATGCTGGCGGCGGCGAAAACACTAACCGTAAATAGAAGAGATCTCATCGGTTGGGATAAATCCGTTTGGTCCCAGCGGGTCTACATATGGGAATGTGCGACCAGACGGAGTGTTGCGAATTTCCTTCGTCCAGTCTATGCCAAGAGACGACATCATTGTGGAAAGAATATTTTCCATGCGTGGCTGTTCCTTGCGATGCCAACCGGTTTCGACGCACTTTCCGCCATCCTTATCGGTGGCCCCGAGTACTACGCCGCCCTTCACTCCAGCACCAGCGAACATTGCCGGGTAGGCGCGGTTGTGGTGGTCGCGGCCGTCCATGTTGTTGAGCGCGCCGACGGTGCGTCCGAACTCGCCCATGCAAACCACCAGCGTTTCATCGAGCAGCGTTTTTGCGGGATCGTGCTTGGATTTTGTTGTGGCTAAATCTTCCAACAGGCTGGCAAAAGCGGGGTCGAACTCGTCGCACAATTTGTAGTGGTTGGAGGCCGCTGACTTG
>JAYVUQ010000095.1:0-4014 GCA_043787785.1 Bryobacteraceae bacterium | reverse complement strand
TCCCTTGGTATACTTCAAGTAGGGGCATTCCCGGTTCAAGCCATTAAGGTCAAAATCAACAACCCCCATCGAATCAATAACTCCCCGGTTCCTTTCGTCACCTCTCTAAGTTCCTGTAAACACCGACTCGCTAAAGAAAAACGCCCACCTCCTGAAAGGTGGGCGTTAGTCGAACCCTGGGATTGCCAGGTGATGTTCAATGGGAGAATCGATTTCAACGGATTTGCGACCGCTAAAATCTTCGGTTGATCGAAGTTTAAGATCTTGGCCGAGGGAAGTCAACAGGCATTCTTCGGATTGCGCAAAACATCAACAAACCTATGATTCTAATATACATATTAGTAATACTCTAAAAGCGGCGCAGCCCCCAAATGGCCTAAAAACCGCCATTTTCTACCACCCCGGTCGCCTGCAAACGCCGAAAACAAAGCGGTTTATCGGTTTGCCTCCTCGCCACACCGCTGTTTGTTGGCTTACTGCACCTCCACACCACAAAAAATGAGAAAACCCTCAGATTTTTTTGCGTTTTCCGCCGACATCGCATCACATATGCAACTTCTTAACACGTTAAGCATTATCCATTATCGAACGCACCTCCCCTCGCATCGTTACACTGGAACGTATCTCTGAGCCCAAAATGGAACTAGCCATCAGTCATCTCTCCAAAACGTATGCCAACGGCGTCCGGGCCCTCGACGACGTCTCGCTCACCATCCCAACCGGCATGTACGGCCTTCTCGGTCCTAACGGCGCCGGCAAGTCCACGCTCATGCGGACAATTGCCACACTGCAAGACGCGGATAATGGCACCATCCGCCTCGGCGATCTAGACGTCCTGCTCGAGAAGGAGCAGGTCCGGGAACGGCTCGGCTACCTGCCCCAGGACTTCGGCGTCTACCCCAAAATCAGCGCCTACGATATGCTCGACCACCTGGCCCTCCTCAAAGGCCTCGGCACCGGCCGCAAGGCCCAGGTGGAGGCCATGCTCGAGCGCGTCAACCTTTACGAACACCGCAAGAAGTCCCTGGCCAGTTTTTCGGGCGGCATGCGCCAGCGCTTTGGCATTGCCCAGGCTCTCCTCGGCACCCCCCAGCTCGTCATCGTCGACGAACCCACCGCCGGTCTCGACCCCGGCGAACGCAACCGCTTCTACAACCTCCTTTCCGAAGTCGGCGAGCATGTCATCCTCATCCTCTCCACCCACATCGTCCAGGACGTCATGGAGCTCTGTACCAACATGGCCATCATCAATCACGGTCGGGTGCTGTTTGCCGGCCGTCCCGAAGAAGGCACCCGCGCCCTCGAGGGTCGCATTTGGCGCAAGTCGATCAATAAGCCCGAAATGGCGGCTCACGCGGCGCAATACCAGGTCATCTCCACCAAACTCATCGCTGGCCGGCCCCTCATCCACATCTTTCAGGAGCAGGAACCTGGCGACGGCTTCACCCCCTCCCCGCCCGACCTCGAAGACGTCTTCTTTAGCAAAATTGTGGGGCTAGCCTAAAATGTTCGGCCCCCTGTTACGCTTCGAACTCCGTTGGTGGCTGCGCGGAACAATGGTCTACGTCTTTCTGCTCGTCGTGGGCCTAATGGTCTTCGGGGCCGTCAGTTCTGACAAGATCGTCGTCGGTCAGGCGCTCGAGAATACTCATCGCAACGCGCCCTTCGTCGTCGAAAACTTTTACTCCGTAGTGTCGATTCTCACCCTGCTGATGACCACCGCCTTCGTCAACAGCGCCGCCACCCGGGATTTTTCCCAAAACACTTACCAGTTACTCTTCACCACTCCGCTCAAGAAACGCGACTACTTACTCGCCCGTTTCTTCGGCTCCTCGCTCGTCTCGGTCATCCCGATGTTGGGGGTCAGCCTCGCCATTATCACCGCCAAATACATGCCCTGGGTGGACGCCGAACGTTGGGGCTCCATCAATTGGCTGGCCCACCGGAATTCGCTCCTCGTCTTCGCCATACCCAATACACTCTTGATCGCCGCCATTATCTTCGCCATTGCCATCCTCACCCGCAGCACCATCACCTCCTTTTTAGGCGCCTTGGTCTTGTTAGTCGCCTACACCGTGGCCGAAACCTTCCTAGAAGACATCGACAACGAGCAGATCGCCATGTTACTCGACCCCTTCGCCATCCGCACCTTCTCCCTCATGACCAAGTACTGGACGGTGGCCGACCGCAACTCGCTTTCGCTTGGCCTCGAAGGCATGTTACTCTGGAACCGCTTCATCTGGGTCAGCGTCGGCGGCCTGATCTTCACTTATGCCTACCGCCGTTTCTCTTTCGCCGAGCGCAGCCAGAAGATTTCCTCAAAAGTCGCACGGGCACCCGCCCCATTTGTCGCGGCGTCCGTCCAGGCTGCCACGGCCCGGGCTTCGCTCTTCAGCCAGTTTTTTGGCGCCACCCGTGTCGAATTCTGGGGACTGGTGAAACAAGTATCATTCATCGTCATCCTGATTGCCGCATTACTCAACATGATCCCGCAGTTGGTCTTTAACGCCACTGAAAGCTTTGGCGTCTCCAGCTTTCCCGTCACTTACCTCATCCTCGAAATGATCGCGGGTACGTTGTATCTCTTCAACATGGTCATCATCACTTACTTCGCCGGTGTTTTGGTGTGGAAAGAACGGGATGCCCACGTCGACGACATCCACGATGCCCTGCCCCACCCCACCTGGATCGCTTACGCTTCCAAGTTCACTACGCTCTTAGGGGTCCTAGCGCTCATCCAAGGTCTGGCCATGCTCACCGGCATTCTGGTGCAGACTTTCAAAGGCTATACACGCTACCAGTTCGGGCTGTACATCACCGACCTATTCGTCGTCGACTACTCCTTCTTTTTCTTCCTTGCCGTCCTGGCCTTCTTCATCCATGTGCTCTGCCCCAATAAATACATCGGCTACTTTGGCTACATCGCCTTCCTCATTGCGAACGCCTTCGCCTGGGGCCCCCTCGACGTCACCACCCGCATGGCCAAATACAGCAGCCGGCCACCGAAGGTTTACTCTGATTTCTTCGGCTATGCGCCCTACTTGTCCGGTTGGAGCTGGTTCACCGTCTATTGGCTATTTCTGGCGACCCTGTTGATGTTGGGCTCGCTGGCTTATTGGCAGCGCGGACGCGAAACCGCTTGGAGATTGCGCCAGCAAGAGGCTACGGCCAGGTTTTCTGGCCTTTGGCCCATTCTCACCCTGGTTTGCGCTGTGGGCTTCCTCGGCGCCGGTGCTTGGGTCTATTACAACACCAAGGTCCTCAACACCTACCTCGGGAGCGACGAGAGAAAAGACCGGCGAGCCGAGTACGAAAAGCTCTATAAGCAATATGAAAATACTCCCCAACCCAGAATTACAGCCGTTCACTATGAGATTGACCTAGTGCCAGAGAATCGCTCAGTCTCCCTGAGGGCCGATCAACTCATTCGCAATAAACATACCGTACCCATCGCCAATCTCTATATCAACTACGATTCGAACTTCGACCTTAGCCTCGCCATCGAGGGTGCCCGCTTGAAGCACGACGATAAACGCCTCAGCCTCCGAACCTACGAGTTTCAGCCCCCCTTGCCCCCTGCCGAGGAGCGTCACATGCTCTATACGCTCCGGTATCAGCCGCGCGGATTTGAAAATTCGCTCAAAGTAACCCAGTTGGTTCAGAACGGTACCTTTTTTAACAATGGAATTGCCCCGCAAATCGGCTACCAAGCGGACAACGAGCTATCCGATCGTAATGACCGCAAGAAGCACGGTCTCAAAGAAAAAGATACGATGCCGCCCCTCGAACGAAATTGCACCTCGCACTGTATGGACACCTACATCAGTAACAATTCGGATTGGGTCAGCGTAGAGACCATCATTTCAACGTCACCAAGCCAAATTGCCGTCGCGCCCGGCTCCTTACAGAAAGAATGGATGCAAAATGGACGCCGTTACTTCTCCTATCGTTTGGATCATGATTCCCTGGACTTCTACTCGTTCATCTCGGCCCAGTATGCCGTCGCAAGGGAGA
>JAYVUQ010000094.1:0-3418 GCA_043787785.1 Bryobacteraceae bacterium | reverse complement strand
GGAAAAAGGCAGACGGCCGACGCGGACGCTCTTGACGAGACGGCGTTTGCGGGTGTCGAAGATGACGAGGCGGAAATTGGCTTGGTCAATGACGTAGAGCAGGTCGCGCTTACGGTCGAGCACGAGGTCACCAGAGTAACTATCTTTGAAGCCGCCTTGGTTGAGTTCGAACTTCGCGATGAGGCGGCCATTGGAAGGATTGAGCAGGCGAACGGCTCCGGAGTTGCCTTCGGAGGCGTAGAGCTGCTTGTCGGTGTCGAAGGCGAGGCCCATGAAGACACTGCGCCAGTCGTCACCGTCTTTGTCCTTGGTCGCTGTCTCTTCGCGGCTTTTGGTTTTGAGGGAGCGGACTTGCCAGCGGTTTTGATCGGCGCGGTCGAGGAAGGTGAGCGAGAAACGTCCGGGGCCGCCGTCGGCGCTGACGACGGTGTTGCCGTCGGGCGAAACAGCCAAGCCAAAGGGGCCGGGGCCGGTGGCGTGTTGTTCGCCGAGCGGATGAACGATGCGTCCGCCGGGAATAATGGTGTCGGCGCCGGGACGGCGGGCCACGGTTTGGTCACCGGCGGGCGCGCGGTGGTCGGCCGCGGAGAGGACGGCGAAACTGGCAAGGAGCGCGCTGGTGAAACGGCGGGGCATCACCGTTAAGATAACAGGAGCACCGATGAGCTTCTACACAATTCACCAATACGTCCTTTCGCAGGGCAAGAGCCTGGGGCAATTGCACGACTATCTGGCCGAGCATTGGCTGCCCGCGGCGGGCGAGCGGCCGGTGCTGATTTTGGAGGGGGTGGTGACTTCGCCATTGCCGCAAGTGCTGGTGGTAACGGGGCATGACTCCGCGGCGCACTATGCTTCGATGGCGTGCCACGAGCCGGCTGACTTAGAATACGAGAGTCTGGCGGTGCATCATTTGCGGGCGACGCCTTACTCGCCGTTGCTGGCGGCGGCGACCGGTAGCGCGACCCGGGCTTCTGAGGGCCGGTATTTTGAGTACCGGCTGTATCAGGCGGCGAATGTGGCGCAGATGATCCACTTGCACGAACGCTTTGCCGGGCCCGAGATTCCAATCTTTCATCGCTGCGGGATTCACCCGGTGCTTTACGGCGAGACGACGGCGGGGCCGAAGATGCCGAACTTGGTTTATCTCACACCGTTTGCGAGCTTGGCGGAGCGGGAAGCGGCCTGGAATGCCTTCCGGGGAGACGCGGAATGGATCCGGGTGCGGACGGAACATGCGGCGGCGCATGGCCCGGTACCCAAGTCGAGTGAGATTGCCTGGTATAAAGCGACTACTTACTCGCCGGTACGATAATGCGTTTACTCCCAGGTTTATTATTAGTGACGATGTTACTGGACGCGGCTCCGGCGGCGGTGAAGAGGGTGGAGAAAAGATTGAGCCGGCCAGACGGCGTGAAGATCGTTTACGACGTCAGAGGGACTCATTTATCTAGCCGTGGCGACACGACGCTGGTGTTCGTCCATGGCTGGGCGAGTGAGCGAGGGGCATGGCGGGAGCAGGCCGACTATTTCGCCGAGAGCTCCCCGGTGGTCACTATCGATTTGGCGGGCCACGGCCAATCGACAACCGGGCGGCGTAAGGTGTGGACGCTGGCCAGTCTGTCCGATGACGTAAGGGCGGTGATGGAGCGACTGAAGCTGAAGCGGGTGATCCTGGTTGGGCATTCGATGGGCGGGCCGGTATCGTTGCTGGCGGCGACGCAGGAGCCCGGTGTCCGCGCCGTTGTATTGGTGGATAGCCTACATAACGCGGAGAAGAATTTGACGCGCGGGGAAGCGGACCAGTTTGCGGGCATGTTCGTCAAGGACTTCCGGGGCGCGATGACGCAAGTGATTGGAGGCATGTTTCCGCAGGGGTCTGCGCTGCAGGGCGAGGTGACGGCAAAAGCAGTAAAAGGGGACGCGGCGATCCTAACGGCGCTGATACGCGACTACCCGAACGTGAATTTTCCCGCGCTGCTGCAGGCGGTGCAGGTGCCCGTACGGGCCATTAACGCCGCGCCCCGTGTGGCGAGCGACCCGGACACCAACCTGGCAGTAAATCGAAAATACGCTGATTTCGATGCGACGGTGCTGAGCGAAGTGGGTCACTTTTTAATGCTGGAGCGGCCCGGGGAATTTAACGCGATGCTGCGCGAATGGCTGACGGCGCTGAAATAGCTCACGCTTGGGAACGCTGGGCCGATAAGCTCTTCCAGGTGACGTATGTTCTCATTGCGTAAGCAGATTTCTCAACTTGACGATATTGCGGACACTTACAAATATTTGATTGAAGGATTGGGCGCAATAATGGATGCGGTGGTAAAGCATCTGCCAGAGTCGCCGAAGGAATTACTGGACGAGCCGCGACGCCAGATGAAGACGATCCGGGCGGGAGTGCAGCCGGCGCTGGACAAGCGGGGCATTGCCGATACACGGGACCGGTTCAGTGGCGCGGTGGAGGACTACGGCAAAAAGCTGAACAGCTACGTCCGGCGCCAGGAGCGGGAGACGATGGAGATCCTGGATCTGCTTTCGTCGGTGGCCGACCAATTTGCCAAGCGCGACAAGGACCACGGGGGACGAATGCAGAGCATTGCGCGGAAGCTGCGGCTGCTGACGACGGGCACCGACTTGGCGGAGATGAAGTGGAAGTTGGCGCAAGAGGTAGAGCAACTGGAGAAGGCGGTGGCCGGGATGACCGAGAGCAATCAAGCGGCATTGGCGCGCTTGCAGGACAGCTTGGTGGAGCGTCGGGCACCGGTATTGGCGGTGTCGATGTCAGCGGCGTCGTCAAAGGTCCAAGGCCCGAGCGTGCAACGCCGGCCAGGCCGGCAGTGCATGGCCCTTTTTATGGTGCAATCAGCCGACCGGCGAGTGTCGACGATCCTCGGCGGCTTCCGCGAACCGCAGGATCATTTTGAATGCCTGAGCCCCAATGAATTCGGCCTCACCAAGGAGTGTTCGCTGATGGATATGATCGCGGTGATGGAGGCGGTGCGGGAGCAATTGCACGAAGCCGGGTTCGATTGCCAGGCGGGCGCGGCGGAGCGTTTGCGCGGTGAGGAGAGCCAGGATTTTGTGCGGCGGGCGCGAGAGAGTGCGAACGCCTACGCGGTGAAGGGGCATTAGATGCTGCGCGGAGTTTTGATCAGCGCGAGCAGTGAGCAACGATTTGCCGTCCACTCCTGGGCGGACCAGACGCGTGGGGTGATGCTGCTGGACGGGTTCGAGCAGTTTCCGGAGGCGGAGACTTGGCGGCGATTCCAGTACGCGCATTCGCCGCAAGTAGTATTTGTCGACCTCGATACGGACTATGAACGGGCGCTGGAGTTTTCCAAGCGGTTGGACAAGCACCTCTTCGTAGTTGGCCTGTTCAACCAGCCAGAGCCGCAAAAGATCATTACGGCGATGCGCGCCG
>JAYVUQ010000093.1:0-8132 GCA_043787785.1 Bryobacteraceae bacterium | reverse complement strand
CCCGGGGTTTGCGGATCGTCTATCAGCCAGCGGTAAATCACCTGCGTCGGCTGCTTCCCGTAGTAGGGGAGGTAGTAGCCGAAGTGGTCGCAACCGGCGATCCCGAAGGTGCAGGAGTGCCCCAAAGTGGGGGTAAAGGCGGCGGGCACGACCGTCGACACCGTATAGTTCCCATTCACGTACGCGCTGGCAAAACGGATGATCACTCCGGTCGGCGTCGTCACGATTTTGGAGGTCGAATAGCGAAACCCATAGCTGCCTCCAACATCGGCGGGAGTTAGTCCGTCCAGTTGGATCTCGAGCCCGTGCGTCATCTGTCCGGTATCGTTGTAAATATCAAAATTCGACGGCGCGCCAAATAGTACAGTTTGTGCCTGGACAGCGCCGGGCACGGCAAGAAGGGCCAGCAGCAGCGCGGTGCCTGCCAGAGCCATCTTCGCAGCAGTGCATACATCAATTATTCGCATCATTGCGTTCCTCTTTCTCTAATCCTCTTTTGTCCGGACGCGTTGCCGCGCCAACGTCACTAACGAGGCGCCGAAGGGCGCTCGCTAGTTCCCGGTCTGTCAGGTAAGACACTTCGTACGCGGGGCCCGGAACAGAAATCGGCTATGATCGCCAACTTGACCCAATGGTGGCGGTAGGGACGCGTCATCGCTGACCGCCCCCCGCCCGTATTCGTAGGAGGGGATCCGTATGAGCGGCATTACCGCATACGGCTCTTACCTCGGATATCTGGCGTCAAAACGAATCGACGGGTAAGGATGCAGAGTCAGTGGGCGAGGCAATCAGCACGTGAACAAACGCGCCAGCCAGGTTTCCTGCGGGGCACGCCCTTGGCTGCGGCGAGGCAGACTCCGCCGCCAGTGCTGCTGGATGCGCTCCCGGAATCGTTTGAGTGCCGCCAGATTGGCAGGGAATCGCGTGATACTGGTAATAGCCTTGTCACACTTGTCGTAACCAACTGCCGGTCAGGTTTACGGCCTCGTGCATCCGCTGACGGAGGTTCTGCTTCACTTCTTGAAGCTTGGTCTTCATGCGCTTCCGCTTCCTTCCACATCCGGTTGGTGCGCTTCACCTGAAATCCGCCAGACTGAGTCACCTCACACTGGTGAGTAAACCCGAGGAACGCAAATGTTTCCGGCTAGCCCTCGCCCCGCTGGGCCCGCTGCTTTTTAGCGTATTTACCGAAATCGATCAAACGCGTTTTCTCCGGGTGAAGCGTGAGGCCGAACTTAGCTAGGACTCTTTCAGAAAGCGCTCGGCATCCGCCTGATGCTCAAAACCCACCACGAGGTCTTCCGCGTACCGGACAAAAGATCATATCTACGCCCGCAATCTTACTTCGCCAAGCCTCGACCCACAGGTCGAAGACGTAATGTAAGTAAACGTGGGCAAGCAATGATGATATAACTGTTCTCACATCTCAACAATGGGCGGCGTTCCCAATTTAGTCTCCGACCAAGCGCCGTCTTCGCTTACTCCTGCCTTTAGCCATTTCTGGATCAATCGCAAGAGACGCGAATCCGTCACTCGATGTTCAAGAAACCGGACCAGCTATGCATGGTTCAACGTATCGAAGAAACCCTGAATGTCCGCGTCCCGTATCCAGTTCAAGCGCCGCCGGTAAATACCCACTCAGCGCTTCCAACGCCAGATGGATATGCCTCCCGGGACGAAACCCGCAGCTGAATCCGCGAAAGGCCACCTCGTATATTTTATTCAAAATGGTTACCACGGCTTGCTGGACGATTTTATCCTCCAATGCCGCGATGCCGATCGGCCGCTGCCGCCCATCCGCCTTCGGTGAGTAGATCCTTCCCGCCCACCTAGAGCTTGGGGGGCTGCGCCCGGCAAGCTCGCCGGTGTACGCGGCTGTGTAAGTCAGTTATCCGACTCGCTAGCCCCGTCTCATACTCTTTCCACGTTACCCCATCGACCCCCGCCGCCGCCTTACGCTGTATAAGGCGTAATAACTGGCGTGCGCAAGTCGATAGTTACAGTGTGAAGATAGGGTGAAGTAGGTTCGTGAACTTCTCCTGCTTCTTTTCCCGCGCCCGTTGGCGCGCACGAGCTAACCCCATTGACATAGTTACTCCGCTCTGCGTCAGATCCATATGGGGTTCGCTCCTGTTCTCCCTGGCATCGGCCCTTCCCTCCGGAACCTCCGCGGGTCGGCTGGACCTTCCCTGGTTCGGCTCCTTCATCGGTGTCGGGTCAGAGGAGGCGCGCGGTTAGGCGCTGGCCTCCGTCCGGCGCACAAACTGGACAGACGGTTTTCCCGTATACAGCTTTCACGATGACGCGCGTCCGCGAGAAGCGATAGAAGGTATCAAGCCAATCAGGGTCACCAAGCCGTACTCGCCGTGAAGCTTGGCTTCAGGCAACTGTCGCCAGCCACCGTTAAGCCATCTCTTGAATCGATGCGACCAGATGCGCCGCACAATCCACCCGCGAGCCGTTGAAAGAGCTTTCGGACATGGGCTTTCTTGTAATACTCGCCCCATCCCCGCAACAGCGGATTTAATTCATCAATCAACTCCCGAGTGCGAAGCGGGATGCGCCGCTGGGTTCGCTGGCGCACCTGATCCCATCAAGCGCCGGATCGATTTCTCCTTCGGATACGCATACAGCGCACCCGAACGAGCTCCGCTACGGATCTTGTCAGCCGACAGCCGGAGCTGCTGGCCGCGCTTGATCTTGTAGCCGCGGAACTCGAACCCACGGGCGATACCACATGCCGGTTTATCCCGGCGCACTGGCAGACACTTTCTGAGGGCTACCTCACCTAGCCAAGGAGCGGAAGCCGGGCCGCGGGTACGGAAATGACGGTCAGAAAACGAAGCGAATTTGGGCCTGGAGAGTACGAGGCCCCTGATAACCATTGGCGACGCCAAAGCCGGCGTTCTTCGGTTGCGAGCGGGATGGAATCAAGGTGCCGCTCGCGTCAAACGGCAGATTGGTCACCGTCTGATCGAGCGGGCTCACCAGGTTCGTCGTCGTATTCCGCCCGGTGATGGCGGCTTGATTCGGAGCGTTGAAGATGTCGAGGCGGAACTGCAGCCGGCGGGACTCACCCAAGCGGAACTCGCGGGCAACGGCCAGATCGGTGCTTTGGAAGAAGCAACTGCGCAGATAGTCGGCTCCGGACTCGAGCCCCACGCTACCCACGGCCGGTCCGGTAAAAGCAGCCGTGTTGAACTGCCGGTAGACATCGGTGGCGCAGCCGGAGCCGGGATTCCCCAGGATGCGAACGCGGCCGCCGTAGTTGGGCGAGCCAGTGATGTTTTGATTACCGCCGCCGCCCTGGTAGGAGGTCCCCACCGTGTAAGCGCCCCCGGTGGAGGCCGTCCAAACGCCCGAGAAGCGCCAGTCGTTGGTGACTAACTTGAGCAGGCGGGAGCCGGCCTTCGTACCGGGGATTTCCCACACGAAGTTACCTTTGAAGGTGTGGCGGTTTGGGATGAAGTTACCGAGTAACTTGTCGGCGTCGGCTTGATCTGGCCGGACGCCGAAACTGCCGTCCGGGTTGTGTTGGAGACGGGCGGCGGTGTTGCCGCGCTGCACCAGCAGGATAGTGTCGTTGAGTCCGAAGGCGAGGCCGCGGCTGAACCGCCGGTTGATGGATAGCTGGAGCGTGTGCGCCGTGAGCCAGCCGCGCGGGATCGCTTGGGAGATTCCGCTGTAGCCGCGGAACGCCCGCATCTGATCGGTGGGCACTACGGCGGCGCCGGGCAGCGGGTTCGTTTGGGTGGGATCTTGATTGGCGGGCAGGAAGGCGGAGCCGAAATCGACGGCGTTGATGTCCACGTTTTCCACCAGGTTGTAGGCGCGTTCGCCGGTGTAAGCGACGTCGAGCACCGTCGATTTCGGCAGCATCTTTTGCACGCCGGCATTCCACTGCCAGGTGGCCGGGAGCCCGCTTTTGTATTGATAGACCGAGAGAGAAGGCGGCGCTTCGGTAGCCAGGCCTCCACCGAGTGAATCCAGTTGGGCGTAGCGCAGGGTGAGGTTCTGGATGGTGGGCGGGTTCTGAATCTGCGAGAAGATCGAGTTGCCGGAGGGGCGATCATAGAAAAGTCCGCCGCCACCGCGGAGGATGAGCGTCTGGTGTCCGGTGACGTCGTATGCCGCGCCAAAGCGCGGCGCTATTTTGAGTAACGGCCACTCGTAAGTGGTGCTCGAGATGCCTTTGCCCGACAGAAACAGACCGTTGGTCTTATTGCCCGTACCGGACACCAGGGTCCCGATGGCGACCACGCTGGCCGGGCCCAACAGTTGGCCGGTGCGCGGGTCACGCGCTTGACGATTGGTGCCGGTGCAGGGAGAGGCTCCGGCACAACCAGGCACATAAAGAAGCGGCGCCTGGGCGTTAGTCCATTTCTCCGGCAGGAAGTTCGACGCTTGACCGAATTTGTCGTACTGCGGCTGTTGGCGCACAAAGCGGACGCCATAGTCGAGCGTCAATCGACTGGACACCTTCCAGTTATCCTGCACGTAGGCCTCGGTGTTGTCGTAGATGAAGCTGCCTTCGACGTAGCGCGACAACTGGTTGTAAGAGGAGAAGATACCGAGCGCAGCGTTGGCAAAGCCGAAGCCAGCATCCAGAGGATTGTTGGCGTCGTTCCCGAAATTGATGGTGCCGGCCCAGCCCTGACGCTGCTGCGCCTTGAAGCTATGGGTGTTATAGAAGCCGGTCTTGAGGGTGTGACGGGAGAAGACTTTGGTGAGGCTGATGGAGAGGTCCTGGCTGCGGTTGATGTTGAGGTAGCCAGGAAAGGGAAAGTTCGGGGGAGCGAAGCCGACGCGACCGCCCCATCCAAAGCTCGGCACCGCCCGGATCCGCTTGCCGTCCCAGATGGGCGGTTTGTTGGTTTCCAGGGCTTGGAAGGCGTAGTAATCGGGGTTGATGACGCCCGCGTCCGGAAACAGCGACGGTAGTGCGCCGAGCCCGGCTTTGTCGAGATTGGACTTCTCGCTGGTGGGCAGGCCAGCTTCACAAAACGTGGGGCCGGTGCCGCCTTGCGCGAGCACACAACCGGCCAGTTCGTTCTGCGACCGCCCGTAGGTGCCCTCAATGAACGTGGTGGGGTTGATGCTGTAGTTGATGGTGGTGGCGATTAGGGTGATGAAGGGGTGGTACTGCTTGGAGTCGTTAAAACCGGGGACGTTGCCGATGATGGTCTCGTTCTGTTGACGCCAACCGCTGGCCTTGAAGCTGAACCGCAGTTTGTCCCAAGGCTGGTAGTCCAAACGGAGCACCGGCTGCTGCGACATGATCTTCTGGCTCGGCCGGATGCCCTCATAGTTGTAGGCGACGCCCGGCACGTTCACGTTGGGCAAGGGGAACAGGTCAAGGATTTTCTGGCCGGTGGGGTAAAGGCGGCTGCTGGGAACCTTACCGAGGACGCCTCCATCCTGGAAGCAGCCGGCCTGCGTGGCTGCCGAGCAGGCGCCGGTGAGCAAAGGATCCTTGATGTAAGGAAAGCGCGTGCCGTTGTTGTCGACCGATTGGGAGAAGTCGCCGATGCGCTCGGCGGCGGTGGGGAAACGATAGCGCACGATGGAGCCGCCGGTGGTGCGCGGCGAATACTCGTGAGCGTAAAAAAAGAACAGCTTGTTCTGGCGGCCGGGGCGACCGATGGGCCCACCGATGGAGTAGCCCAGGTCCTTATCGTCGATCTTGCCCTTCGGGTCGCCGTTGAGCGTCGCCGTCCGGCTGATGGCATTCCACTTGGACCGGCGCATCACCATGTAAGTTGAACCATGAAACCGGTTCGTGCCGCCCTTGGTGACGGCGCTGATCTGCAGCCCGCTCGACCGGCCGTACTCGGCCTGGTAGTTCGAGACCAGCATCTTGACTTCGGCGATGGATTCGACATTCATCTGGAGCAGAATGCCGTTGTTGCCCGTATCCATCGTGGACACGCCGTCCATCATGATGTTGTTGTTGCTGCCGCCGGTGGACGCGCGGTCGCCGATGCGGCTGGTGCCGCTGACGCCCGGCGCGAGCGAGGCCAGGGCCGTGAAGCTGCGGTTCGAGATCGGCAAGTTCTGCACCGAAGTGGGGGTAATCGTGAAGGACCGTTCGGCGCTCTGCGTTTGGAGTTGCGCCGAATCGGCGGTGACCGTAATGCTCTCGGCGACGGTGCCGACTTCCAGCGTCAGCACGCCAAGCCCGCTTTGGTCACCCGCGCTGACGGCGATACCCGTGCGTCGGAGGGTCTTGAAGCCTTTGAGGCTGACCTCCAGCGTATAGACGCCCGGCGGAATATTGGGGATGACCAGGTCGCCCGAGGTCGAAGAGATCACGCTGGGGAGGCGCGTGTCCTTTTCTTGATTGAGGAGGCTGGCGGTGGCGCCGGCGATGACGGCGGACTGGCCGTCCCGCAGGCTCCCCGAGAGCGTTCCGGTGGTCAACTGGGCGGCGGCTGGGGTAATGCCGAAGCCCAGCAGCAGTGCTAGCGAAAGCACCATGGGGCGCAGAGTCTGGGTCATTGAACTAGTCCTTCCGTTACCGCTCACCCATGAATCAGGAAGGGGGGAATCGACATCTGGGCAGAAAATCTCTCGACACTAAAGCAGACATTCGCTACGCCCCCCCGAGAACCAGAACCCACTGGTTTCCGCTGCAGAGTGAGAATAGAGAGAGTTTACGTGGCGTTCGGCGGATTGTCAATTTCAGCCACAGGCGCGGTTTTTAGAAACGTCCCCTACCGTATATTCCTAACCGCATAGAGTTTTCCGTGGCTTCGGCCGGAGCGGAGGCGGACGCCACGGAAAACCGCGCCTCGGTCTCGTCCGGTGAGCCTGGTGGGTGAGGACTTAGAAACTTGGAATTCGTGGTGAATGGGGTTGGGGAAGGTTGTAACGGGGCGGCGGCCGGCCCCATTCAGCGTGGCTAAAAGAAAAACGTGACGTCACTGCGCGGTGAGCATCGGATCGTCGCCGGAACCAGTTCTTAGTGCCGAAGTACGCTGCGGAAAGGGGCGACCCAACAGAGGACCACCTCAAGGCTGCGTTGGTGTATCATCAACGGGTCCAGGAGGATCGGATGGATACGCGTCAAAAGAAAAAGTTCTTTCTACCTTTGCTAGCACTGGGCATTGTCTTAATGCTCTGCGGGATGTTTATGTTTGGGCGGGAGCATACAGGTCGAGCCGATCCCGATAGCCGACTTCTCCTGTTCGGGCTTACAGCCGTCACCCTTGCGGGCGCCAGTTGGGCCCGAGGACCAATGGAAATCACCGACACCAAGAAAAGAGTCATTTTCATTGGCGTCATGTTCGTGGGTTTGGCGGCGATGAGCATTGGATGTTTTTTGATGGGACGGGCGGAAGACGGACAGCCATTTACAATTCTCGACGTGACCCTGTTGGTGGCTGGCGCCGTTGACGTCGTCTTCGCCATGCGTCTGCGCGAGAAATTCAAAGGCATGCAGGCCGCTTAATACAGCCGAGCCCTATCGCCACCATCCACCGCCGGTCCAGGGATAACGAGCGCCACTCTTGAATATCAGGCGGGGGGCACAAGAATCTCTTAAACCATCTGCCATCTGATCGGTGGTCTCCTTCATGTTGTTTCGTCTGCGTGTCTGCATGAATCGCGTAAACCAGACCCGCTAAGACATCGCCGAGTACTGGGCACCGGAAGCGACGTTGCGCTAAGGATCCATTTACAGTCCGACGCGCGGCGCGCAAACCCGAAACTCATCGAGGACGGCTATTTGGGTGAAATGGCCCGCGGCGTCTTCGAACGGATTGGTAAGGCCGCCCCGGTGCCAGGTAGGCGGCGGGCTCGGCATCGTACAGTCTAAGAGCCTTCTCATAGCAGGCCCATGCGCTCCTTCGTGATCAGCGCCAATATGGGGCCTGCCGGACGGCAAAGCTCGCTACAACCTACCGTCGGCCGAGATCCAACGCTTTGGGTCGCCGGTTTCATCGCCGATGTCTCGGGCGGGTAGTGGTTCAGTTCGAACCGACCCACTACCGAATCGCTTCGAGAGCGCCTGCCATTTGCGACACCGTGGTGGCCTGTCATCGGAGCAAGCACAGTCACGTCTGAAAGGGCTAATTAGAAACGGTTCAGATGGCTCGTCCGCGCTCATGTTCAAAGACATCCTGGCGATGCCG
>JAYVUQ010000092.1:0-4484 GCA_043787785.1 Bryobacteraceae bacterium | reverse complement strand
CGGTCCATCATCGTGAGGAACAGATTCGACATTGGCGTTTCCTTGCGATAGACAATGCGCCGACCGCCCTTGATGCCGCCATTAAGACCGCGGCCGCCGCCGCCCACCATCATCGTTGGCAGGTCCTCATGCGTGTGGCGATTGCCATCCGACAGGCCAGCGCCATACACGATCATCGAGTTATCGAGTAAGCTGCCATCGCCTTCGCGAATCGACTTCATCTTTTCCATCCACGCAGCAAATTGCGTCACATGGTAGGTGTTAATTTGCGCGACCTTCTCCATCATTTCCGGCTCATTCCGGTGATGGGTGAGCGGGTGATGACCGTCGGCAATGCCCAACTCGCGGTAAGCCCGCGACGTGCCTTCGCGCGTCACCAGGAAGGTCATCACGCGCGTCAGGTCAGCCTGAAAGGCCACCGTCATCATGTCGGTCATCAACTTAAAATGTTCGGCAAAATCGGCGGGCACGCCATAAGGCTTATCCATGCCGGGATTGATTTGCGCGTTGTCTTTCTCCGCCTTCACTAACTGCAGTTCAATGTCGCGAATAGAAGAAAGGTATTCGTCTAACTTACGTTTATCCGTCGGCCCCAGGTTAGCTTGTAGCGTCTTGGTGTCGCCCGTCACAAAATCCAGAATGCTGCGCCTTTGTTTCGAGCGCAAAGCCTTCTGCGCCGGCGACAGATTCGCACCATCGCCAAAGAGCCGCTCAAACAACGCCCGCGGATCGAGCACCGGCGGCAACGGCTGCGCGTCGCCACGCCACGCCAGATTGTTGGTGTAGGCGCACGAGTACCCGGAATCACAATCGCCCGCTTGACGCGCATCCTCCAGGCCCACCTCGAGCGACGGAAAGCGCGTCTGCTTCCCGATATCATTGGCCACAATCTGGTCGCAGGAGACACCAGCCTTAATGTCGACCATCGTCTTGCGCACCTGCACGCCCGAAAGGTAACCGCCGCAGCACCGCCCATGGTCGCCGGCGCCATCCAGCAATGCCCGTCCGCCGTTGTGCGTCAAGTTACTCAACAAAGTAAGTTCTTGCTTGAACGGCTCCATCGGCTTCAGAATGCGCGGCAGCTCCTTAAGCGCCCCTTCGTAGTCCGGATTCCAGTGCCGCATGTCAATGCCGTTGGGGACATACACAAACGCCATGCGCACGGGCGCCTTGGTGGCCGCACTCAGCGCCGGCGTCATCGCGTCCAAAAAGGGCAGCGCCACAGCCGTACCCGCGCCCCGCAGGAACGTTCTCCGATTTAATGCTTTCCTTGTAATCATCATCTGCTTGCCGACTCCGCTTTTGAAGATACTTGTTTCGGTAACTCGCCGCGCCGTTCAAGGAACGGCATACTATGGGCAATCTCCAGTATCAGTCTTTCAAACTGATAGCCAGACCCAATCACCTTTTGGTTTATGTCGTCAATCGCCTTGCGATCATATCGTTCCAGCCCGCGTCCCAACGCGTAGGTCAACATCTTCTCGGTCAGGCAGCGCGAAAATTCCGGCGCATTGTCCTTCAGGATCGTGCGCATTTCCGCCGGCGTCTGAAACGTCTTGCCGCCCGGCATCGTGCCACTGGCATCGATCTCGAACTTGCCTTCCTTCGTGCGCCACTTGCCCGTGCCGTCGTAATTCTCCAGGCCGAAACCCAACACGTCCATCCGGCTATGGCACGACGCGCACACCGGGCTCGACCGGTGCTTCTCCATCTGCTGCCGCAAAGATCCCGCGTTGCCCACCTTCTCTTCGTCCAGCGCCGGCACATCCGGCGGCGGCGGTGGCGGCGGCGTGCCCAAAATATTCTGCAAGACGTACTTACCGCGAATCACCGGCGACGTGCGCGTAGGATAACTCGATACCGTCAGAACGCTGGCATGGCTCAATATGCCGCCGCGCTCGGCCGTGGTAAAAGTAACTCGCCGGAACTCCGGCCCCTCCACGCCCGGCACGCCATAGTGCGCGGCCAACCGGTCGTTCAAAAACGTGTAATTCGCATCGAGAAACTCCGTCAGCGGCCGGTTCTCTTTCAGCAAGGTCTGGAAGAACATCCGCGTCTCGGTCTTCATGGCATCGCGCAAGTCGGGCGTCCATTCGGGGAATTTCTTGGGGTCCGGCTTCACTTGGTCTAAGTTGCGTGTTTCCAGCCACTGGCCCGCAAAGTTATCGGCCAACGCCACGGCTTTTTCGTCCTTCAACATCCGCTTAATCTGCGCATCCATTTGCGGCCGCAATAGCTTGGCTTCGGCTAACTTCAATAACTCCTCATCCGGCATGGAGCTCCACAGAAAGTAAGATAGCCGCGTGCCAAGGTCCAGGTCACTTACGGGATGGACGACGCCCGGCGCCGGGTCGCGCTCAATACGAAAGAGAAAATGCGGCGACACCAGCATCGCTTGTACGGCCAACTGAATGCCCTGTTCCGCCGATTGCCGGTCCGCCTTGGCCAGCGTCACAAACCGGTCCAGCGCGGCCACCTCGGCCCGCGTCACTGGACGCCGGTAAGCCCGCCGCGCCAACGTCGACAAGATCTTCGTTGAACAGCCCACCATCTTTGGATCGCAAATCAGTAAGTTCTTCCGGCTCGCCCGCTCACCCTTGGCCGCGAACGGGCCCACAAAGGTCATCGAGTTCAGGAACTTATTTTTCTTGTCGCTGTAGGCTTCCTTCTCCGTCAACCCTTTAACAAACTCGTCATCGATAAATCCCACGCGGAAAGTATGATCGCCTTCCGGCAACGCCAAGCGTAACTCCTCGGCCGAGTAAGGGTTAAAATACACCAAACCCGATGGCTTTGTCTCCACCATTTTCGTCGTAAGTAACTTACCATCCATCCAGAAGCCCATCTTCACCGGCTTGGCACCCGCGGCGCGTTCGCCCGGCAGCCCGACCCGGATGATATATTCGGCTTCCCACTCCACCCGGTGCGTCGCTTCAATCGAACTCCGGCTCGGCCGACGGATATTCTTATCCTTCGTGTGATACTCGAATTCCAGCGGCTTCAAGGGCAGGGGATCGGCGCCAATGGCCCGCGCCGCAATGCGCTCGGCCGCCGTCAGATACTTCTCCATCAGAATCGGAGAGATGGTCAAAACGTCGCCGATGTTATCGAAGCCGTGTCCGGAATCGTCCGAAGGGAAGTCCTTCTCCGCCCGGAAATCGACCCCCAACAAATCGCGAATCGTATTCGAATACTCCGCCCGGTTCAGCCGACGCGCCGTCACCCGCCCCGGGTCCGGCTTCACCAACTTGTCGGCCTTGGCGAACTCACCCTGCACAAAGCCAATCAGCCCTTTCACCTCGGAAGCCGTCGGAGGAGGCGCGCCCGGCGGCGGCATCTCGCCGGTCCGGATGCGCTGCACAATCCGCTCCCAATCGTCGCGCTGCGAAAGTGACGCGGGTTTCATGTAAGGCGTGGCATTAAAGCCGCCAGAAGCCAAACGCTCTTGGTGGCACCCCGCGCAGTTTTTCGCCAGCACCGGCTGAACCGCTTGCTCAAACGACTGGCCGGCGGCACACGCGGCAAAAACGAGACTGAAAGTAAAAACACGCATCGATGCAAATATGACGGCTTTTCGCCATACTTTAGTTACGATATCATCCGAAACAACGCGTTCCCTCTGCCTATCGATAGGCCAGTACTGGGGTCGTGAGAGAATTTGAGCCAACCATGCCCGGTCCCCTAAACCCCCTCGTCGTCCTCGACTTCACCCACGCCCTCGCCGGACCCTATTGCACCCTGCTGCTGGCCAGCTACGGCGCCACGGTCTACAAAATCGAAGGGCCGCACTCCGCCGATATGGGCCGCACTTGGGGCCCGCCGTTTATTGGCGACGTCGCCAGCTATTTCCTCAGCCTAAATTCTGGCAAACAAGGCGTCGCCATCAACTTGAAGGACCCGCGCGGCGTCGAACTCTGCCGCCAATTGATCGCCAAAGCCGACGTCCTGATCGAGAACTTCCGCCCCGGCACCTTAGAGCGGCTCGGTCTGGGCTACGCCGCCGCCCAAATCATCAATCCCCGCCTTATCTACTGCTCCATCTCCGGCCACGGCCAAACCGGACCCTCCCGTGACGACCCCGCCATGGACCTCATCATGCAAGCCGACTCCGGCCTCATCAGCTTCACCGGCACCGCCAAAGGCGAAACCGCCCGCTCCGGCCACTCCGTTGCCGACATCACCGCCGGCATGTTCGCCCTCACCGGCATTCTGATGGCGCTGCATTCCCGGCAAACCACCGGCGTGGGCCAGTACGTCGATGTTTCCATGTTCGACGGCATGATCTCCGCCATGGCCTCAAACTTCGCCTATTACTTTGGCTCCGGTCAGGTGCCCGTACCCATGGGCACGGCCTTTGCTACCATCGTGCCCTACGCTGGCTTTCCGGTCGCCGATGGCGAAATCGTCATCGCCGTCGCCAGCGACAAGCTCTGGATCGACTTCTGCGAAGCCCTCCACCGCCCCGATTGGGCCGCCGACCCTCG
>JAYVUQ010000091.1:0-4218 GCA_043787785.1 Bryobacteraceae bacterium | reverse complement strand
CGCATGCGAGAACAGCGCCGGTCCGGCTAACGATTGCATTTGCGAAGTGGCTCGTATTACTAAAACACGTAATTCCACTTGTCAATACTAGACGACAGTAACTGTACGCTGCCCTGCACGACGCCGACCACCAAGGCTGGGACTGGATCGCCATCCCGCCGCCACCCGCCTCCCCGGCGTGGGACGGCATTCGTGACCGTTTGGAAAGAGCCCAACACCCCTGATTCTCCAATTGGAGACAACTATTTCGCCGTTTCGTACGTCCTAATTACCAAGACTCATGCGCACCCTGCTTTATCTGCTATTGCTGGCCCAGATTATGATCGTTGGGGCCGCCCCGCAAACCGCTGTGGAGGTATTCCGCAAAGCGCCCCCCGCCATTGACACCGCCCTCCGTGAACGTGTCTCCAAGTTTTACCAATCCTATATTGATAAGAAATGGCGCCTTTCCGACGAATACGTCGCTGAAGACACGAAGGATCGTTACTACGCCGCCCCCAAGCCGCAGTACTTTAGCTATCGAATCAATGAGATCAAGTTTGAAGAGAACTTCACCAAGGCGATCGTGCTCTCGCTGGCCGAGCAGGACCGGATGATGGCCATGGGCAGCGTGCTGCGCATGAAGGTACCCATGCAGAGCTATTGGAAGCTAATCGACGGAAAGTGGATGTGGTATCTTCCCGAGCGCAATTGTGTCTCGACCCCCATGGGCTGCGGTGTGGCGGCCAAGGCCGAGGCGGAGGTTTCTGAAAAGCAGAAGAAGGAGATTGAGGAGCGTATCAGTAATCCCCCGGTCGGCCAGATTATGGCTTCGTTTGGTTTTGTGGAGACCGCTGGACGGCCCGTGCTCACCGCCGCCTCCCCGCGGGTGGAACGCGAGTTCCAGAGCAAGCTGGATGGCTACCTCGTCCCCAAGATTCGTTCCATCAACGATCCTGATGTGGAGGCCGAGTTTGAACCGGCCCAAATGCCTCCCATGTCCACGGGCAAATTGATCATTAAGATGAAGCCCGGCGCCAAGTTTACGCCCCGCTCGGTGCTGGTGGAGGTGGAGGTCTTCACGAGGATCATTCCGATT
The DNA here is from genome assembly GCA_043787785.1 of Bryobacteraceae bacterium. GTDB lineage: Bacteria > Acidobacteriota > Terriglobia > Bryobacterales > Bryobacteraceae > JALHNI01. The sequence goes on along the minus strand of JAYVUQ010000091.1, from coordinate 3,140 downwards.
CGGGTGGCGATTGAGGGCCCGGCGGGCGCAAAAAAATAGCTTTGGCAGCAGTTTGGCACGATGCTTGCTTACTCAATGGTGGAGGCAAGCGAATGAACTTGCGAAATATCGATGGCGCGTCCCGTGACGCCCTTTCGTCCCTGAGTAACCGGCCTTTTGGTAACCGATCTGGGGTAGCGTCTGGACGTAACACGCTGGACAATGCGCCACAAACTGGATCTAACCAGACGCCGGATGGCCCCTCGCGCGGTGCGTTTTTCGAAATGATGCTCACGGCTCAGCCTAGTGCGCCCGCAGCTCAAAAGCCGGCCGTTCCGAGGCTCCTAAGTTCGGCTGGCAGTCAATCCGCTGCCAGACTTCTGTCAGCTGACGAAAACTCGTCCGTCCGCGGTGGTTCGCGGGTGACGCCGCCGCTGGTGTCCCCCATTCGCAACACCACGAGCGACGCGTCCTCCACGCACACGACCTCGTCTGGCACATCTGGCCCCCCCGATGCGCCGCCGCCGCCGGCCCAATCGCCGGTCGAGGCGATCAACAGCCTGCTGAGCAAACTCGGCTACGACCCGGCCAGTTTTAACGCCCGCGTCACCTCGTCCACCATCTCCGTCCCCGGCCTTTCTTACGAGTACCCGCTACTGGAAGTGACCGTAAACGGCGAACGAGTGGGATTTCACCTTCCCTCGGCCATGAAGGACCCCCGCATTACCGCTGCAAATATTTCCTCGATGCTAGGCCGTCCCATCATGGACCTCTCGGTCTTCGCCTAAAGGCGTAGGCCCTAGCGAATTCCGAAAGAGAAAGCGAAACAAAAAGAGGCGGCGTTTTAGAACGCCGCCTCTCGCTATTTAAATTAGATCTGAGCCAGCAGCTATCGAGTGCGACGGTTGCTATTCAGAGCCACCATCCGCGGGCTGCTCACTGGCGCCTTGCGTACCCCAACCGGGGCTTTTACCGCCACCGGAGCCTTCGGCTTCGTCAAGGTCGACTTAGCCAGAGCTGCCTGGCCGCCGTAGTAAGCCGCCGGTACGCGCTTGCCACGGGCCCAATAGTAGCGGGCCGCCACTCGGGGCACTTCCGGAGTAACGGGAACCACCAACACTTGGCCTTGCGTCGCCTCATCGGCCGCCAAACCCTCGTTCGCCTGACTGATTAGGGAGGAGGAACTACGGTAGGCGCGGCTGATAGACTCCAGGCTTTCGCCAGCCTGCATCTTATGCATGCGCCAACTCAATCGCTTATCGGCCGGCACCTTGGCCAGCAAAGTGTTCACCTCCGCGCCCGTGCCCATCGGTACCTTCACTTCGAGGCCACGCGGAATCACGTTGTGTATAAACGTGGGGTTCATTTCCTTGATAGTAGCCAGCGGCGTCTCCGTCGCATCGGCAATCAACTGCAAGCCCGTGTTCGCATCAATGGCCACCGACTCACTCTCAACCGGCGCATCCACTTCCAACTGATCCAGCCCATAAATCTTGGGGTTCTTCCCAATAATCGCCATCGCCAAAATGATCGGCACATAATTGGCCGTCTCACGCGGCAGAGCGTTGCGCGAGCGCAACTGCCAGTAGTCAGCGTATCCCGTGCGGCGAACCGCGCTATCGACGCACATCGGACCGCAATTGTAGCCCGCCAGCGCCAGATGCCAATCGCCCAGTTGGTTGTACAAATCCTTCAGATGCCTAGCCGCCGCCCGGGTCGCCTTCTCAGGATCGAGCCGGTCATCATGCCACTGCGACTGCTTCAGACCATATTCCTGGCCGCGAAACGTAATGAACTGCCACATTCCGGCCGCCGCCATGTAGGATACTGCCCGCGGCGAAAATCCGCTTTCCGCCTGGGCCAGATAAATCAATTCCTGGGGCACGCCTTCTTCAGCCAGGATTTTCGAGATCATCGGCTTATAACGGCCCGCGCGCTTGAAGCCATAAACCAGGGTCCGGCGGCCGCGCTCGGAGGTGAAATAGTTGATAAAGCTGAGCACTGCGTCGTTCAGCACCAACGGCAACTGGGACTGCGAAAGCTTCAACTGTTCGGTCACGTTGGCCTTCAGTTGCGGGTCGACGGGGAGCGAAATCTCACGAATCTCGTCGAGCGGCGACTTCTCGAACACGGTCTGCTCGAGTTCACCCGCCCCCATTTCGAGATCAAAGCGGTAGATCCGGTCAATCAGATCCTCCAGTTTCTTCTCGAGCCGGGCCCGGTCGGGCGCATTCTCGGTGGCGGCCAACAGCAAATCGATGGCCTGATCAAACTCACGCCGCGCCTGATCCTTCTTCCCCTGCTGAAACAGGGCCTTGCCGCTCGCGAACAGCTCCTGGGCTTTCTCGAAACGAGGATCGGTGGCGCTCATGGTCGAGCTACCGGTCGAAACTGTGATGGCTGAATTGTCATCACCCGCAATGCGGGCGATCAGGTCCGTGCCTTGGGCCACTGCCATTCCTGAGGAGAGAAGCAGTACTGCGGGGCGGACGACTTTACTGAAAAGCTTGAAAAGATTCAAAATCGCTTATTCCTAAAATTTGGTTCTAGTATTACATCGGCGACTCTTCAGGTTACAACAGGGTGGCTGGTGGGTCAAGTAGGGACTGGGGTGTGTCACGCTAAACAAAATCAATCACTTAGACTGTGTCGGGATGTTGGCACTACCACACGCCAGGGATAAAACGGTGTCTTACGGCGAGTTGGTAGGCCTGGTAATCCGACTCTAGGCTCATATGCTGCTCCTCCGTAATAGCCCGCAGGTAATAGATCGTCGACCATAAAGCCACGCTCGCTACAGCCGCCGGACTGGCAACCGGCAGCATGAACAGCCACCACCCCAACACCTTGGTCGCGTATGCGGGATGCCGAATCCACCGGTAGGGGCCCCACGACACCACGCCCCGATTCGTCAGGTTGGAACAGCGAGTGCCGAGCGCCAGCGTGGCGCCTAGATATATAGCGAACAGGACGACGAGCAAGGCTCGCATGGCCAAGTCCAGCTCGGGTTGCCCAAAGTGGTTAGAATCGTCGCTATACCAGCCCACACCCAGCTTCCCCAACTGCCCGTTTAGCGGCGGATAGCAAATCAGCGCGGCACCCCAGCCCAAAAGGGTGGGCTCTACGGAGCGCACCTGCGTCCCCAGCCCGGCGGAATCCAC
>JAYVUQ010000090.1:0-5977 GCA_043787785.1 Bryobacteraceae bacterium | reverse complement strand
ACCGGCCGTCACTTTGGCGCAAGGTCTCTCCAGCGGCTCCCGTACTTTCCCCAATCTCGGTTTAGATTCCGCCAACGATACCGTCGCCGATTTTGTGGAGCCCACTGGCCGGCAGCCCACTTACACCTCGGCCCGCCTTTCTATGGAGCGCAGCTTTCCGGGCCAAACCGTACTCACCGTCGGCGCCGGGCACGCCAACGGCCGCAATCTCCTATTGAGTAACTCCGGCTCCAATCCGAATGCCATCCCGCTCAGCGCCCTCCAGGCCCGTGACCAACTGAACAACGAATCCTTCCGGCGCGAACGTCGGCCCTTCCCGCAGTACCAGCGATTCGATGTCTATAGCGCGTGGCCAGAGGGCCGTTATCGTCGAAATGCCACTTATGCCCGCTTTGAGAAACGTAGTTCGAGTGGGTTGTCGTTTTCAGCTTTTTACGAATTCTCCAAGCAAATGGATAATTACTCTGGTCCCTATGGTGTCCAAGACTATTACCACCGCGAAAATGAATGGTCGCTTACCTCCTCCAACACGCCCCACCGCGTCTCCTTGAATTACGTCTATGAACTGCCCTTCGGCCCGAACCGCTTGCTATTCACCGCCGGCGGGTGGCCGCGATACCTGTTCGAGGGTTGGTCTTTAAGTGCGGTTACCACCATCAGCAGTGGTGAACCCGTCGCCCTGCGTCCGCAGTTCAATAACACCGGAGGCGTGGTTGATGGGCTGAACGTCAATGTCGTCGCCGGAGTGAATCCGCACGTAGCCAACCAGGGGCCAGAGCGTTGGTTCAATCCCAGCGCCTTTTCGCAGCCCAATGACTTCACCACCGGCACTGCCTCGCGTACTCATCCTTCGCTACGAATGCCGGGCAACCAAAACCACGACCTGAGTGTCAACAAACGCATTTCCCTCACCCCGGAGCGCAGCATTGAACTTACCGCCGTGGGGCTCAACTTTGTAAATTTGGCTAATTGGACTGATCCCGACACCATGATTGGCCCGGCTTCTGCTCCCAACGTAAATGCGGGCCGTATCATTGGATCTCGCGGGGGCCGTGTTATTCAATTAGGGTTTAGGTACAGCTTCTGATGAAACCGATAATTCTGCTTCTGTCGTTCGGCATCCTCTGGAGCGCCACACCTCCCGAGAAGTTACAGTTGCGCGTGCCCTTCCTCTTGCTGGAAGGCGACACCGTGAAGGCCAAGGAAGTTACCGCCACCGTCAACGGTGTTCCAGCAACACTGACACGGCTCCTCACGTCTCAGGATCCTTTCCTCTTGGTGGTTGTCCTGGACCTCGCCGGTGACTTATCGCTGGTCGATCCGGCCCGCGAGGCCTTGATTGCGGAACTCGACAAATTGCCCCCCAACGTTGCGGTGGCCCTGCTGCGCGCGCAAGACGGATTGCGCGTGTTGGAAGACCCTGGCGTTCCGCGCGCGGAATTGGCGCAGTCGATTCGAGGACTGTCAATCAGTGGCCGCGCGGGACTGCTGGATACCGCAGACACCGCGACCCGCCTGGCCGATGCGATGTTACTCAAGTCGCGGGTCCGCACCGCCGTGCTCTTCTTAAGCGACAGCCTCATTACGAATTACCGCGAAGATTACACGAACCCGGTCGTAAACTCGAGTGACTCGAATGACATGAGCCGGCGCTTCCCCGAAGGGTTAGTAAAAGAGAAAATCCGGCAACTGAGGGCCGAACTTGCCTCCACGCTGACGCCGCTCTTTCTCGTGCATGTGAATTATCAAAGTGATCGCCTCAACGAAGCCTACCAGACCGGCCTGTTGGATCTGTTTTCCTCTTCCGGTGGGCAGGCCAAGTTCTGCCGCAGCGTGGGCGAGATCCCCAGCGCGATCAGCGACACTTTTTCCACCTTGTTGAAGCTGCAGGTTGTCGAGGTGGAGCCCAAGCCGAGCCGATCAAAGCAATGGGAAATTGGCCTCGCCGCTCCCGGCCGCGAATTGCATTACCGAACTCACTACACTCCGGCGGGGACTAAGTAACATGCGGCAAGGTAAGTTAGTCGCCGCCTTCGCTCTTGGCTTAGTGCCCGGTACGCTGCTTTATTGGTTCTCGCGTCCGCCAGTTTCCATTGTCACTCCTTCCGCGCAGTCAAAGCTTGACCCGCCATCGGTCGCTACGCTTCCGCCGACGGCGGCTCCGCCTCCCGGGAGGAAGCTCGAAACCCACAAAGAAAAGCCTCCGCCGCCAGTTACAAATGTGGCCGAACTAACTCGCATGCTGGCTGAGCGGAGCCATCATCTGGAGGCGGCGCAGGCCGCGCAAGCGGATCTCTCCAAACATATACACGAGTTAGGGTCGAAGCTGGAAGCCGTCACTCAGCATGAGGCATCGCGGAAGGCTGCGGAGGGCGAACTACGCGATCAATTGGCACAGGCCCAAAAGGACGCCGAAGTTCTCAGAGCCTCGTTGCAGGCGCGAGAAACCGCGGCGCGTGAGATGGCAGTAGCCAATCAGCAACTCCCGCGACGTGCCCCAGAGGATACCTCAAGGATCGCACGCCGCAAGATCGCCAGTATGGAATTTGAAGAAGTGTCCCGGCGCCGGGAATCGTATCTGAGCAATATTCTTGGTCGCTATCGCGAAGCAACTGAATTGTTTCGCGCGATGTCCCTCCGACTCGACAATCCTCGCGATGCTGGTTCTCCGCTCAGTAATGACCTTTCCCGCATCCAGCAGGCGATCCAATTCGCCGACGAGGACTTACGGCAGCTACGCGTGCTGAGTGCTCAAGCTGCACGCCTGCAAAAGGAGCTGAATTAGCCGTCGTTATGCCTACCCGAAGAATATTTCTCGCAGCGACCGCGGCGTCCGCCGCAGTCGGTTCAACCTCGCTGTTCGACGGCGAGACCACCCGCAGTTGGCGGGCCGTGGGAGGCGGAGAATTCCCCTCTTCATCCTGGACGGTGTCCGATGGATGCCTAAAGGCGACCGTCTCGAAGCCAACTTTTCAGGACCTTCGTACCGTGGACGAGTTTGAGGATTTTGACCTGGAGTTTGAATGGAAGATCGCGCCGGACGGTAACTCGGGAGTGAAGTACTTACTCTATCGAGAAGATGTCTGGAAACCGGCGGGCTCATTAGCCTCCCATGCGCGGGGGCGGGGTTTTGAGTATCAGATTTCCGATGGCATCTCGGCGCGAAAACCTACCGAAGCCTCTGGCGGCATTTACGAATTTATTGCGCCTTCGGAAACCCAGGCGCGGCCCGCCGGCGAGTTTAATAGCGGACGCATTGTGCGGCGTGGCTCTGCCGTTGAGCACTGGCTGAACGGAGTGCGCGTCGTCGAGGTGCGGCTCGATACCCCGGAAATGCAAGCGCGAATGCGGGCGCGCAAGGTGCCCACAGAGCTACCGCGAAAGACGGCGATCGTCCTGCAAAATCACGCCTCCGAAGCGTGGTTCCGGCGCCTGCGGATACAAGCGTTAGGGAGAGTGTAGTGTTGACCAGAAGAACCGCGATGATCGGGGCTGCGCTGACTGGCCGCGAACTGTTGGCGAAGGCGGCCCAGCCGAAAACACCCGTGAATTTCGCCATTCCGGCCCATGCCTGCGACTGTCACACGCATATTTTCGGTGACTTCCCCTTATCGGCTGGGCGTAGTTACACGCCTGAGTTTGCCTCGCCGAAGGAAATGACAGCTTTGCACCGGGCCCTACATATCCAGCGGGTGGTGATCGTAACTCCCAGTATCTACGGCAGCGATAACTCTTCGTCGCTACAGGGCATGAAAGCTCGCGGTAAGAACGCCCGCGGTGTCGCGGTGATTGATGACCTCACAACGGAGAAGGATCTGGATCGTATGCATGTCGCGGGCATGCGGGGCATTCGGCTGAACTTGAACAATGGCGCCCAGAGCGCCTTGCCTCCGCGAGAGAGATTTACGGCAGCGGCCCAGCGCATGAAGGCTCGGGGTTGGCATATTCAGATGTTCGTGGGGCCGAGGGTGATCACTCATATTAAGGACTTGGTGCTGGAGTCTCCGGTGCCTGTGGTATTCGACCATTTCGGCGGTGCGAGCTTGACAGCGGGCCCGGAACAGGCTGGCTTCGCTGACTTAGTGGACCTCGTGAAAGTAAGCAAAGCCTACGTGAAGATCTCGATTTCCGGCCCGAATATTGGCTTACCTTACACCGGCGCCGATCCGCTGGCGAAGGCGTTGATTGCCGCCAATCCAGAGCGGGTGCTCTGGGGGACTGACTGGCCTCATCCCGATGCCGCCTCTGGCCGCGCGGGAACCGCAGTGTCGCCGCTGAAGCAGGTGGACGATGGCGAAGTGCTAAATCAACTTCCTCGTTGGGCTCCCGACGCCCTGACGCGGCAGAAGATACTGGTTGATAATCCCGCGCGCTTGTACGGCTTCTAATCTGTCAAGCGACGGCGGGCTTCGACGGCGATTTGAGCGGCTTCTTCCGGCGTCGGGGCGATGGCGGTAAGGTGGCCCATTTTGCGCCCCGGCCGTGGCTCGTGTTTGCCGTAGAGATGTAACTTCGCGCCCGTAGCCAGTGCGGCGGCCCAGTGCGGCTCGCCTGGCTGCCATTGGTCGCCGAGTAAGTTGGCCATGGCGCCGGCGCCCACCAGATATTCAGGCTTCGGGGCGGGGAGGCCGCAGACCATGCGCAGTTGTAACTCGAATTGGCTGATGTTACAGGCCTCAATGGTTAAGTGCCCGGAATTGTGGGTGCGGGGTGCTATCTCATTTACGAGGTAGTCGCCCCCTACGGTCTCGAAAAACTCCACGCACATCACGCCGACGACATCCAGCGCTTCAAAGACGCGCCGGGTAATTTCCACTGGCTCGCCGGACATGGCTACCGGCCCGCGAGAGACATCCAGAATGTGGTTCGCATGAGCGTTCTCGATGACGCCAAAGTGGAAAAACTCGCCTTGCAGGTTGCGCCCGGCGACCACCGAAACTTCGCGCCGGAACGGGATAAATTCCTCCAGGATAAATGGCTGCGACGGCAAGGCAGCGAAGGCTTCGCGTGCTTCGCCCTCGGAGTTTACCTTCTGCTGGCCCTTGCCGTCATAACCGAAGGCGGCCGTTTTTAAGACAGCGGGGTAAGTAAACCCAATTAAGTCTTCGAGAGCGAGAACGGCACGAAAGGGAGTTACCGGAATACCGGCCTGTTGCAGAAAGCTCTTCTCGCGAATCCGATTCTGCGTAATATGCAACACTCGTCCGGCGGGTCTGACGAGGGTAACTGCCTCGGCGGCGGCGGCACATTCCGTGGCTACATTCTCGAACTCGAAAGTAAGTACATCCACCGTGCGGGCGAAGTGAGTGACTAAGTCGACACGATCGTAAGAACCCAGAAACTCCCGATCGGCGACGGCTCCGGCGGGGGAGTGTTCTTCAGAGGAATAAACATGGACGCGATAGCCCATTTCGCGGGCGGCAATGGCTAACATGCGCCCGAGTTGGCCGGAGCCCAGGATGCCCAGTGTGCGGCCCGGATTGATGATCACGGTAGCGTGGAGTTGAGGACGGTTTGGGTCTGCTCTTCCCGGAAGGCGGTAAGTTTTGCGGCGAGCGTCGGGTCCTGCAGCGCGAGAATGGCGACGGCCAGCAAGCCCGCATTCGTCGCGCCCGCGCGCCCAATGGCCATGGTGCCGACGGGAATACCGCCGGGCATTTGCACGATGGAGAGTAGCGAATCTTGCCCCTTCAAAGCATGGCTTTCGACCGGCACGCCCAGCACCGGCAGAATGGTGTGGGCAGCCACCATGCCGGGTAAGTGAGCCGCCCCACCCGCTCCGGCAATGATCACTTGTATCCCGCGTCCGCTTGCCTCTTTGGCGTATTGCGCCATAAAGTCTGGCGTGCGGTGAGCGGAGACGATGCCGCATTCGTGCTCGACGCCGAAGCGAGTCAGAATCTCGTCGGCGTGCCGCATCGTCTCCCAATCCGACTTGCTGCCCATGATGACGGCAACGAGTGGATTCGTCACTGGA
>JAYVUQ010000089.1:0-4271 GCA_043787785.1 Bryobacteraceae bacterium | reverse complement strand
AGGGGCAGAACATGCGAAACCGCGGGAAAACCGATCGCGTTACGCGACGGATTGGCACGATATGGCCTGTTGGTTCGGCAGCGGGACAAAAGTTTAGGCTTACCACGGCGGCTGCCGTTTAGTCGTTCTTACGTGACCGTGCCTTTGAGCTCAAAGCCCCTTCTTAGATTCTCGTCGAGGAGGACCCTCATCGCGGACTGGTGAGAACCGCCTTGGCTTCCTCAAGCGCAGCCACGGCTGCCTCCCGGCTAACCGAAGGGAAGTTGTCGAGAAACTCGTCCAGAGGGTCGCCGGCCTCGAGGTAATCGATCAGCGAATCGACCGGCACGCGAGTTCCGCGAAAGCAAGGCGTGCCCCCCAGGATCTCAGGATCACTTACGATGGCGGATTCGCGTTTCCTAAAAAAAACCTCGACCTGAGTCTAGCAGAGACTACGATTTTTCTAATCCCAACTTTGACGCGATTGTTTAGGGTGCGTTTGGTCATGGATCGGCGCGATACTTTGTTACGGTGTGAACCTCGGCAAGGGCTCAACGCCACCACTGTGCCGCTAAGTCGGCGGCACTCGAGGATGGCCTCAAGCAGACCATGCCTCTTGGACAAAAAGCGAGGTTTGTTTAACTCTCACTCGTGGCTCCTTTTACACGGTTCAGTGGTAATATGACCGCTATGCGCCACGCCCTCCTGCTCACCCTCCTCTGCACCCTGGCCGCAAGCGCCGCCGAGCCCGTCGTGGACTGGGCCAAGACCAACGCCGAGGCCCTCCAGCACTTCCAAGCCATCGTCCGCATGGACACGAGTAACCCGCCCGGCAACGAAACTCAGGTCGTCGACTACATCAAGGCGCTCTTTCATCGCGAAGGCATCCCCTACCAGATCTTTGCCCTGGAACCGAACCGCGCTAACCTCGTGGCCCGCTTGAAGGGCAATGGTAGCAAGAAGCCGATTCTGATCATGGGGCATACCGACACCGTCGGCGTGCAACGCGAAAAGTGGCCCGTAGATCCGTTCGGCGCGGTGCGGAAGGATGGCTTCATTTGGGGCCGCGGCACCACCGACAACAAGGATTGCGTCGCCGCCGGGGTGATGCTGATGCTCCAACTGAAGCGCCTCAAGGTGCCGCTTGACCGCGATGTCATCTTCGTCGCCGAAGCCAGTGAGGAAAGCTCCAGCGGTCCGCTCAACGTCGGTATCGAGTACCTAGTGAAAGAACATTGGCCAGCGATTGAGGCCGAGTACGCGCTTGCGGAAGGGGGCTTCGTCCATTCGGAAAACGGCCGCGTGCGCTTTGTCGAGATTGCCGCCACGGAGAAGGTGCCCCGCCGGGCGAAGCTCGTGGCGACGGGCACGTCCGGCCACGGCTCCCGGCCCCGGCGCGACAACGCCGTTGTGCATCTGTCGACGGCAGTAAGCAAGATCGGCAACTGGGAGCCGCCCATGCGTTTGAACGACGTCACACGGACCTTCTTCGAACGGCTCGCCACCATCAGCCCGCCGGCGGAAGCGGCTCGCTACAACGGCCTGGTGGACCCGCAAAAGTCCGCCGGTATTCAGAACTTCTTCGCCGAGCATGACCTCGGCAAATACTCCGTCCTGCGGACCTCCATCTCGCCCACCATGCTCACGGCCGGCTTCCGCCAGAACGTGATCCCCTCCCAGGCCGAAGCCATGCTGGACATCCGCGCCCTGCCCGACGAGAACATGACCGCCTTCTACGCGCAGATGACGCGAGTCATAGGGGACCCGGCAGTGACCGTGGTGCCCAGCGCCCCGGGCCGGCCCTCGGCACCGCCCAGCCGTCTCGATACCGAGATGTTCCGGGCGCTCGAGAAGACCCAGCGCCGGCTCTACCCTGGCGCGATCACCGTGCCCGGCATGGTTACCGGCGCCACCGATCTGGCGCAGCTACGAGCCAAAGGCGTGCAGGCTTACGGCATTGGTCCGCGCTTCGACGAAGCCGAGTTCGCCGAGCATGGCTGGCACAGCGACGTCGAGCGGTTGAGTGAGGATTCGCTCCATGGCCTGGTGCAATTCTTGTGGTACGCCGTGGTGGAGGTGGCGGCCAGCAAGTAGGCCTACCGGCGCTGGAAGGTCTCCCGGGAGCCCGTCTGGAACGTTGATCAGGAGGTGGAAGGTCCGCGAGCTCTCCCCGCCGCCGAACGAATTGCCTTGGCCAAGACACCGAAGAAGGTCGCGGTAGGGACGACCATCGCTGACCGCCCCCCGCACGGATCCGGACGAGCGGCACTACCGCATACAGCTCTTACCTTGGATATCTGGCGTCAAAACGGATCGACGGGTAAGGGTGCAGAGTCTGTGGACGAGGCAGCCAGCGCGCGAACAAACGCGCCAGTTGCGCTTCCTTCGGTGGACGGCCTTGGCTCCGGCGACGAAGACTCCGCCGCCAGTACTGTTGGATTCGCTCCCGAAAGCGCTTCAAAGCCACCAGATTGCCGGGAATCGCGTGATGTTGGGAATAGCCAGTTAACACTTGCCGTAACCAGCCGCCAGTCACCGCAACGGCGTCATGCATTCGCTCACGGAGGCTCTGCTTCAGTTCCTGAAGTTTGGCCTCCATTCGCTTGCGCACGGTCGTCCGTTTCAGTTTAAAGCTACCGGCGCGGGTCACGTCACAGGCGTGCGTGAAACCGAGAAACGCAAAGGTTTCCGGCTCTCCCTCTCCTCGCTTTTCCCGCGCCCTCTGGCGTATTTGCCGAATTCGATCAAGCGCGTTTTCTCCGGGTGTACCGTAAGGGCCAAACTTCGCCAAACGCTTCTGAAACTCTTTCAAGGACGCGCTCCATACGTAACTGACTCCGTGGAAATTTTCTTCCGGGACGGAAGGTCACCTCAGCCACCGAAAATGGTGGTGACCGACATGGAAATCTTGACGGCTAAAGAGATCGGCACGTTCACCTATGACGTGCGGATGGTGAAGAAAGGCGGCGGACCCGTGGAATTTTTCCGGGGCGGTGACATTCTTATTATCGAACCCCTTTAGCTGGACCCGTACGACCGGAAACCGGGTCGGCAAGGTATTCGCCGTACTTTCACGCGACCCGAGCACTGAGACCGCAGAGGCCATTTTCAGACGCCTTTTGTTCTCAGCTACGGGTTATCGATGACCTAACGGTGGGTAACCATTTCGATCAATGCAGTTTTTCAGCTGGTTCGAGGTATCGAAACACTACTATCGGGGGGCGCGAAGATACCTGCGCAACCGATCATTGAGGTCGCCGATCGCTGTGTCATCCCGGGTGGGGCGTTCGGTCGGCCGCGCGAAGGTATTGAGCGATCGCGGAGAGCATGCTGTATGTTCCCCTTCGTCCACGACAAAGGCTAGGATTCGGGAAATTGCGAAACTGTTCGGAGAGCTGCGTTTCGAGATGAGGTCCTTACTTGCGGCCGTCGCACATTGTCCCCACAATGCCGCGCTCGAATTTCTCCTCCAAGTTGAACAGGATGAAAAGCTGATGAGTCGCCGATTGCGGCTCAGGTTCATTGCGGAATCGCTCGGCGAGATCGAAGAACTTTTACTGCTTGCGCTGCTCGGCGTCCCCAGCCGTTCCGCCAAGGCGGGCTAACGACTGGGCACCTTGCGCGACTAGGACCAAGGGCGCTGCGCCCCGACCAACCGGCCCGCACCTACCTCACCGTCATCGCCCATGACCCGGATGGCGGCGCACGGACCCTCAGGCTGCGCCCCAATCTCGTCTAAGTCCGTGGAAATCGCAACGCATCCCGGATGCTTCGATGACAATGCCGTTTGCCGGGGAGCCGGCGCCTAGTTAGAAAATGCGGTGGAGCGCAGGGGTCCAGCGCATTTTCGCGCCGGTAAGTGGCTGATCGCCTGAAGAGTTCGGGACAAGTGAAGGATGCCGGGTGGTGCGCTGGTTCCCAGATTGCCCACATTCTGGGGTAGATGCCCGCAAAAGATATTTGAGAACTTCGGCTCGCGAAAACGACTTATTAGTATGAAACGTTTCTATTATTTTGTCATTTGCGGAGGTTGTGATGCGCAATCATCGTGACTTTCGGTCGGGTCAGATTTACGGGGTGACGCAGCGCGGCAATCGCGGGCAGTGGGTCGCTAGGGAGGAGGAGGATTTTCTGAAATGGTTGGGTTTGATGGAGAAGTACGCCGGGGTCCACGGCGTGCGGATTCATGGTTGGTGCCTCATGCATAACCATGGCCATTGGCTGTTTGAGGCTTCGACGCCGGAGTCGATTTCGAATTTGATGCGGGACATGCAGGGTTGCTTTTCGCGGTA
>JAYVUQ010000088.1:0-7541 GCA_043787785.1 Bryobacteraceae bacterium | reverse complement strand
CCGAGCGTCACCTGCACGGGCTTTGCGGGATCGGAAGAGATGGTGACCGCCGCGGGAAGCTTCCCGTCCGGCCCACGGGCGCGATCCAGCAGCGACTCGAGCGGCAGCGCCTTGGCGGAAGCCAACGGAGGCAACTCTCGCGTGTCTATCCAAGCCACCATTTGTTTCTCATAGGTGAGCAGCACTCCGGTTACCGACATTGCGAGGATAACGAGGCCGGCGGCGATCCCCAGACAGAGATGAAGCCAGAAGAGAAGAGTGCGCATAGGGGTATCGCCAGGATACGACACCCGGAGGGTTAGCGGCGACCGGTGGCGCGTGAGGAATGCCGGAGGGCGGCGGGGCGGCGCTGCCTGGGCAGGCGCGGCAAGCACCGGGGCAGCAAGAGCGGCAGGTGCAGCGGATCGGCCAGCAGATTGCGCAGCGCCGTGGCCGACGCGGGCCGTGACGCCGGGTCTATCGAAAGTGCTGTCCGAATGGCCCGCACCCAATTCGCGGGCAAACCATGCCCCGGCGGGAGGCCAGCCGAGGGGCGGTGGCCGGAGAGCATTTCGTGCAGGATGCCGCCCAAAGCGTAGACATCGGCCGGCACCGCCGAAGGATCCCCCTGCAATATCTCGGGTGCCATATAATCGAGCGTTCCGGCCGTCTCGCCCGCAGGTTGGCCGATGGGTGTGGCGAGCCCAAAGTCCATAATTACCGCCCGTCCGGGTAACAACATAATGTTGGCGGGCGCAAGGTCGCGATGCACAAGACCGGCGTCGTGAATGGCCCCCAGCCCGTCCAGCAATTGGTCGATGACTGGCTCGGCGTGGGTTAGCGCTAGCGGGCCCGCACGACGCAGCCGCGCCGCGAGTGTTTCGCCCTCGAGTAACTCCATCGTGAGAAAGTGCACGCCGTCATGACGCCCCAAGTCAAACAGCCGGCAGACGTACGGATGAGTTACTTGGCGGCCCAACCGCAATTCACGCTGGAGGCCAGCCACGCCAGCCGCGAAGCCAGCCGCGAGCACCTTCAAAGCAACCGCGGTCTCGGCGTGGTGATCGAAGGCCGCATACACTTCGCCCATTCCGCCACGGCCCAAAAGGTGCTGAATCTCGTAGCGGCCGCCGAGCCAGTCGCCGGGGGCGAAGCGAGCTTCGGGAGGCGTGTGCAATTCCTTGACGACGTCTGGAGCATCCTCGAGGAAGTCGCCCGACTCGCGATGATGCCGCAGCAGCCGTTCTACTTCCGCGACCACCTCCGGCGTCTCCCGCGCCTGCGCCAAGAGTGTGGCCTGTTGCCCGATCGGCTGATCCAGGCAGAGTTCAAACAGCGCGGCTACCCGGGGCCACTGCTCCACCGGTATGGGCGATGCCGCATTGACGTCCCGGGGATTCATGACGCTAGTTCTCCGTGCAGCCAAGCCCGGGCCAGCGTCCAATCCCGTTTCACCGTTCGCCCGCAGATGTCCAGGTGCGCGGCAATTTCCTGCTCGGTCAGGCCGCCGAAAAAGCGCAGTTCCACCACCAGGGCTTGGCGGGGCGCGAACGTCGCCAGACGATGGAGCGCCTCATCCAGATGCTGCATCATCGTGCCCGCCTCATCGTCGGCCAGCAGCACGTCTTCGAGGGGCAAATCCACTTGGCCGGCACCGCGCTTCAAGGCCCGGTGTTGGCGCGCGTGGTCGGTGAGGATGCGGCGCATGATGCGGGCCGCCATGGCGAAGAAGTGGGCGCGATCTTGCCAGCCTGGACGGCGCTGTCCCGCCAACTTGAGGTACGCTTCGTGCACCAGGGCCGTCGCCTGCAGGGTATGGCCGGCCCGCTCCGCGCGCAGGTACCCCGAAGCCAAACGCTTCAGATCACCGTAGACACTGGGAATCAGATCGTCTTCCGCTGACCGCTCCCCCACTGATAAACGAAGCAGCAAACCGGCCACCTCGCCCGGGCACACTGCGGTGCCCACCGCCGGGTCAACCGCGCTCAGCATGGCTTACCGCGCCTGCCCGCGATTCTTCCCGCGAGTCGTGTCCCGTCCCGTCCTGATTCCCATATTGGGCCGATTGTGTATCGGCTCTTCCGCGCCGTCCATGGCATAGAGAAGTCCTCCGCGGCCCAAGCTAGGCCGAATCAATAGGTTGCTTATCCAGAGAAGACGAGGACCGTGGGAATTTCCCTTTTTTCCACTAAACAAGAATCTGGCCGGGCAAGCCCAGCGCGTCCAGCACGTGGGCGAGCAGAGAGACCACCACATAGTCGCTGCCGTGCTCCATCGACGTACCGGTGATCAGCCCCACTGGACGGCAGCCGGTCTGGGTGACTACTAAACTGCCGGAGTTTCCTGGCCGCCGGAACAGAGGATCGGTGGTGCGCACCAGAATACTATCGAGAAACTCCACTTCACCCAACGGACCCGGGAAGCCCGCATCGCGCATGGAAACGCGAAAGGCGCCCCGATGGCTTACGACGCCGAAGCGCTCATGCCCGGCCGCAAAGACCTTCACCCGCGCGCGAAGCGGCGGAGTATAAGGTTGCGGCGCGGGCTTCCACCCGGGCGGCCAAGCGGGACGGAACCCGCCGGGCGCCGCCAGCAAAGAGGGCGCCGCCAGCAAAGAGGGCGCCGCCAGCAAAGAGGGCGCCGCCGGCAAAGAGGGCGCCGCCGGCAAAGAGGGCGCCGCCAGCAAGCAGGCCGCCGCGTCAGCGTAATTGCCGGCGCGATACAGGGTGCGGAAGACGATGGTGCGGCTGACACGCTGCTCGCCGAGGTAGACGCCATGCGAAGGGTCAGCGGTGGGTAGAAACGCCCCGTTGGCGGCAAGCACATGGTTAGCCGAAATGAGCCACACCCCGTCCGCATTAGTGGCGAAGGCGCCAATCGAGCCGGGGCTTTGATTCCCAGCAGCGCCGCGCACCCGGACGGAAGCCCCGATCGCGAACATCAGCCCCAGACGCCATCGCCCGACGAACAACAGGACTTGCAATCCGGGTCGCCGTTCAAAGCCTGTGAATCTGAGAATCGCGCTGTGCGGGCAAAATCAGCAATCTTATGCAGGAACTTCGACCGTCCGGCGAGAGACAGCGCTTCAAAGGGGGACACCCCCTCCGGATTGGACGGCTGTTCCGGGTGGTCAACCGGCTTACGCTGAAACCCGATCAACGGCTGGCCCAGCAGACTCATCGAGAGGGAAAACTCAGCAACCGAGTGGGTTTCCCCGTCCGGCATCCGCGCGGGACCATCAATCACATGGAGCGTGGCCACCCGGAACCCGGCACCGGAAAACTCAGTGGAGGACGCACCCCTCCAGTGCAATTGTTGGCCATCCGTCGAGCGGAGACTAAGATCATCCACGGCACCGGTAAGTTCGTATTCAAAGATCTTCAAGCCACTCGCCACCCGGGTAGGATAGATCAACAATTCGGGCCGGATTACTTCCACCTCACCGAGACCAAGGTAATGGATCTTGCGCGGCCTGGGCAGCGATAGGCGTGCGCGGATGCGCGGATCGGCATCGTCGGGCCAGCCCTTTATCCGAACCGTGGGATTGAGTTCCGGATTCAGAGAATTCTCCTTGGATTTGGGCGAGGCGCTCACGCCGGATAGTTTGCCCCGCAAGCCACTCGGCAGGTCCTCTTCCACCAGCCAATGGCCGAAGCGGTAGCGGTGGTCTTCATCCATGGTGAGCGCGTAGGCGCGTAACTCATCATCCGGGCCATCCACCAGCGAGATCAGCCCATGAAAGAAGATGTAAAAACGATGGCCGGACGGATGGATCGCGACGGGCAAATCGACAAACAGTTCATTGCGATAACGCAAGCGGACGTGGGACGTGGGCATGGGGAGCTCCTCTAAGTTACAAATGAACGTTAACTAGAGAAGACGTCACAAGTGTAAAATTCCCTTTTGCGAATCCCGCTAGGGCTGGCCAAAGAGTTGGAAGGCGGCCCAGTAGTAGGGGTGATGCTGCTGCGGATTCCGCTCCACCAGCAACGCTGACGCCCGCAATGCGGCGGCCGGGGCGATGCCCTGGCGCAGACCGGCATAGAATCCTTGCATCACCTGCGAGGTGGCTTCGGAATCGACATTCCACCGGGCGGCCAACACCTGGCTGGTGCCGGCATCCAAAAAAGCCTGCACTAAGCTCTCTACGTTCACCGCGCCACGATCTTCGCCGGCCCCGGAGGAACACGCTGCCAGGGTGGCCAAGTGCAACTGGCGCAGGTCGAGCGCGGCAATTTCAGTCGCGGTAATCAACCGCGTGCCACCAGGCGGCTCCCCCGCCAGCACCAGCGCGCCGTTACCGCCGTTGGTGACGCCGTGGCCGGCGAAGTGGAAGAGGTGATAACGCCCCAGTTCAGATTGCAAGGCCCCCACGCTGGCGCTCGTCCCGGAGAGGTATAAATTCTTCGGAAACACTTGTAGCAAGCGCTCGGCCTCGCTGCGGGCGGCCATTAAGACCGGAAAGCGCGCCCGGTCCCTAGGGTCTACGCTCGGCTCGGCCACCACCAAAGCCGGCTGCCATTCCGTCGCAGGCTGCCTTACCGCGGGCGACCCCCATCCGGTGGTTTGGACAATGGCTAAGCGGGAAAGCAAAGAACGGCCCCGCCCATCCCGCAGCGCGCCCCAGGGCAACATCGACAGCGGCCCGTCGGCGTCGATCACCAGTGTGTGCGCCCCGGCCAAGCGTGCTTCAAAAGGCTGTACCAGCAGGTCATAGAGCTCGCGCGCACTCTCGTTCACCGCCGGCAACGGGGAGTCAGCCGTGGCCACTAACGCTGCGAAACGGTCGCACCGGCGTACCAAATCCGACCGCGCGATCCGTTTCACCGCGATACCCTGAGCATCCGCAAACCACACCACCGGGCCCATCGGCAGCAGCGCGACGGCCAAGCGGACCTCGCCCGGGGGCGCGGACAGGTTCACGCTCTGCCCAGGGTTCGGCAGCGTGCGAAAGGTCTGCCAAGTGCGCAGTGCGGCTGAGCCGCCCTCGGTTTCCATTTGCGCATCGGTCAGTAACCGCCAGGCTGGCCCCACGGCCACGGTGGTCGAGTAACGTTGCCGGCGTCCCTTGAGCGCGCTCACCCGCGCCACGGTTTCGTCCAGTAGCGCCCGATAGTGGCGCATGGCGGCCGAGCGATCGCCCTGTTGCCAAAGCACGCGGCCCATTACCGGCAGCAACGCGAGCCGGTCGTAGTGGTCAAGTTCGCGATAAGGAAACGCCGCGCCCTTGATGACGCCCTGCAACCGTGCCAGCGCTTGCTTGCCCAAACCGGCTAACAAATCGCGCGAAGCCGCCTCAATCTCGCTCGTCACCGGTCCTGGCAACTGAGCGCTGGGGTCCAGCCGGAAAAAATCGGCGCGAATCGCCTCCCGCAGCCATTGGTTGGGGCTGCTTTCCATCGCCGCCATCGCCTCGCGAAACAGCAAGGAGGCCAGCCGCGAATAGCCAAACGACTCGGCCATCAACCCCAAGGGGCTATAAAAATTTACGGCAAATGGGGCCGGAAGGGTGCTGCGCCAATAGCCGGCCAAGCCTCGCTGAGCCCGTTCCCAGCTCTCCACCGGGGCCGTAAATCCGCGCGACGGCTCCACCAAACTGCTCTCTGCCCGCAATTCGACATCCAGGAATCCGCTGGTCTGGCTGCGGGCTGCCAACTCTTCCCGCTCGGCTTGTAAGTCGCCATTCTGTTGCCGGGCCCGGCAAGCCAGCGCTTCGTGTTCCGCCCGCAACGCCGCCCAGCGATAGCCGTGGTTTTTAGTAAGGCGGCGCGCATCTTCAGCGATGGCGCGGCACTCCGCGGCCCGGCTGGTGCGCCGCAGTCCGAGGCTTGCTTGCACGCCGGCGAGCACCTGTCCGGCCAGGTTTCCCGCACCCGCATAGAGCTTGCCTGCCTCCAAGCCCGCCTCCGCGGCCACCTGGTAATCACCTGTCACGTTGGCTTGGGTCGCCCGCGACAACGCTTGGTCCGCCGCGGGCAGGGGAGCCGGCCGCAGCAGATCCCGCAACATGGGATCCGTCTGTTGGGTGCCTAGATATTCGGCCACTCTCGTCAGGTCGGCGGCGAACTCCGCCCGCCGGGGCAGCCAATCCGTCAGCGCGAGTTGGAGCAGCAACTCGGCAGATCCGGAAACGTCCCGCGAAGGCTGCCGCCCGGCCACCACTCGCGCCACCCGTTGCAATCGGGTGCGTGCCTCCGCCCCGGCCTGTTGCACCCGTTGCTGAAACGCTGGACGCATCGCGCTATCGGCGGTGGAAGCCGCATTCTTCCAGTATTCGAGCGCTGAATGTGGCGCGGGCAATTGTTCACTTACTTCGGCCAGATTGGCGTAGCCAAGCGGAGGAAAGCCCGGCCGTTCTGACGCTTCGATCAAAACGTTGGCTGCCGTCGCCCAGTCGATCGCCCGGTTCTCCGAAGCGGCCCGAATGGCGAGCCCGACCCCGTAGGCCATCTGCAAGGACGCATCGTCGGAATCAAGCAAGGCTGCCAAGCGCAGCAAGCGGATGGCTTCTCCCGTCGCCCCGCGCTGGGATGCCAAGCGGCCGCGCAGGTAAAGGGAACGAGGGGTGGGCCCTAGACGGCTCTCCGCCGATTCAATGGCGCCCGCCAAAGAGGCCAGCGCCTCCACTTGTTCCGGTAACGTAATTGGAGAAGGCCCCGGCTCATAGCCAGGCCAGTAGAGCGAATGCGGCGCCGGCGAAGTACTCAGCGCGGCCTCGGCGCGAGCCAGCTGCAGATACGGCCACCGCCAGCCCAGGGCCGCGGCCACCAGAACCAGCAGTGACGCAACCCACCAGAGCTTGCGCATCGCTTACCGGATCTTCGCTTCGGCTTGCCGCAGCAGGGCCCGCGCCTCGGCTGACCAGTCATCGTCACCCAGTCGCAGCAGGGCCCGCCAATCTTCGCTGGCTTTGCGGTGCTCGCCTAACCGCGCGTAGACCAAACCACGGTTATACAACGCGGCGCGGTCGTCTGGCCTTCCGGCCAAGACCTGCGACAGTGCTTCCACAGCGGGGCGGAAGCCGGCCTCCGAGCCGGCTTCCGCCTGGGCGGCATAGGCCGCGCCCAGAATGCCTACCACATCCAGGTTATTCGGCGCTAACCTGCGCGCTTCCTCAAGCGTCCGCACCGCGGTACCTACTTGATGGGTAAGCAATTCACTCCAGGCCTGATAACGCATCAGATCGATGCTGCGCTCCCCGGCAGCCTCGCGCTTCGCGAGTTCGGCTTGCGCCCGCAACAAAACGGCTGGAGGATTTGCCTCCGCGCCACGCTGCGTCTGTGCGCGGCCGTAAGCCGCCCCGGGAAGACGAAAATCAAAGGGCCGCGCCGTGGCCGACGCCTGCGCCAGCAAGGCTGGCACCGGTTCGGCCCGGAACCCCCAAAAATAAGCAGCCGCTGAAAGCAGCACCATGGCGGCCGCCGCCATCCCCAATCGACTGCCTACCCACCATGGCGCAGTGGGCCGCGCCGGTGCGTGCGTAGCCGGCCGCGCCGGCGGATAGGCCAAGTAGTCCGCAATCGACTGCGTTTCCGTGATGGTTAATTCTCGCGCCAAGTCTT
>JAYVUQ010000087.1:0-4951 GCA_043787785.1 Bryobacteraceae bacterium | reverse complement strand
ACTGCATCGCCCACCACCAGAGCCGCTTCGCCGGGCAACCGCAGATTCGCTCGCAGGTGCTGGATGCCCTCGATCCAGCCTTCCTGCGCCTGCGTGATGAACGCATCGACTCTATCGTCTGCCTCAATGTTCTTGAGCACATCGAACAGGACCAAACGGTGCTCGAACGCATGCAGCAAGTGCTCCCTCCGGGTGGGTGCGTCGTCCTGATGATCCCCGCCTTCATGGCCCTGTATGGCCCGATTGACCACCACCTGGGCCACTACCGCCGTTACACCCGCGCCGGCCTGATCGAGACCGCCTCCCGCGCCGGCCTGCGTCCCCGCCTGCTGCACTACATGAACTCCGTCGGCTTCTTCGGTTGGTGGTTGAATTCCAAGATGCGGCGCCAGGAACAAAGTGAGGCGCAAATCGCTACCTTTGACAACTATGTGGTGCCGGTGATGGCGCACCTGGAGGGCTGGGTGCGTCCGCCTTTCGGGCAGTCGCTCTTCGCCGTTCTGGAGAAGCCCTAGTGCGCATTTCCATCATCATCCCGGTTTACAACGAGGTGCATATCCTCGATGAAGTTTTGGCCCGCGTGATTGCCGCGCCTCTACCGCCCGGTTGCGAAAAGGAGATCATCGTCGTCGACGACGGCTCCACCGATGGCACCTCGCAGATTCTTTCGCAGTACCGCGACCTGGTGCTGGTACACCATTCGGTGGTGAACTTCGGCAAAGGCGCCGCTACGCGTATTGGGATCGCCAAGGCCACCGGCGAGATCATCCTGGTGCAGGACGGCGATCTCGAATACGACCCGCGCGACTACGTGAAGGTCCTCACGCCGCTAGTGGAGGGCCAGGCTACCGTCGTCTACGGCTCGCGCTTCCTGGGCAAAATTGAAGGCATGAAGCTGGCCAACTGGATCGCCAACCGGTTGCTCACTGTCACTACCAACGTCCTCTACGGGGCACGCATCACCGACGAAGCGACCGCTTACAAAGCCTTTCGCGCCGACGCTATCCGCAGCGTGCGCCTGCGTTCTATGCGTTTCGAGTTTTGCCCCGAGGTGACCGCGAAAATGTTGCGCGCCGGCCACCGCATCCAAGAGGTGCCCATTAGCTACAACCCGCGCGGCATTCTGGAGGGCAAGAAGATCCGCTGGCAGGATGGCTTCCACGCTTTGTATACGTTGATTCGCTACCGTTTCGGCACGCTGGAGGCCGCGGCGCCGGTGGATGCCGCCCCGCTTTCGGCGCGCAGCCAAAGGGCGGGTTCCCACCGCTGATGCGCTTCGCCTATGAGCTGCCCCTTTGGTGGCCACGCACCTTTCTGCAACTTTCCCAAACGTGGCAGTCACCCGGCTTCGACGCCCTCTTGCTGCTGCGCTGGAGCCTCCAATCGCTTGCCATCAGCCTGCTGATTTTTCTGGCCGACTACTTGCTTGGCGCTGCTCTTTTGCGGCTCCTGGATCGGCGCTTCCCCCTGCGTATGCCTGTCTCCTTGCGTTTCGCGCTCAGCCTCGCTTTGGGCCATGGCGTGGGCGGTCTGCTGGTGTTCCTATTGGGGCTGGCCCACCTGTTGACGCCCTGGATGGTGACGACCCTGCTGGTCTGTAGCGGCCTGGCCGGAGCGCTCGTGTTGTGGCGGCATCACGCACTCGCTTGGGCGGCTAA
The DNA here is from genome assembly GCA_043787785.1 of Bryobacteraceae bacterium. Classification (GTDB taxonomy): domain Bacteria; phylum Acidobacteriota; class Terriglobia; order Bryobacterales; family Bryobacteraceae; genus JALHNI01. The sequence goes on along the minus strand of JAYVUQ010000087.1, from coordinate 3,293 downwards.
GCCCTTCCGTGGGTGGCACGTGACCCCTCTGTCGCTGGCGCTGCTCATGCTCTTTGTGCCCGCGCTCCTGCTGCTGCACGTCGACCTGCTGATGCCGGTCATTGAGGGCGACTCGATGCTCTACCACATGGCTTCGGCGCGCTGGTACGCCGAGCATCACTCGCTCGCCTATCATCCCGGTATTCGCTTCAATGCCCAGCCCCAGCAAACTGTACTTCTCTACCTGCGCCATTGGCTGGTTACCGGCGAAGAGACCCACTTGAAACTTCTCAATTGGGAGTATCTGGCGATGCTCGCCGCCACTCTGCTGGGTGGGGCCCGGTTACTGGCGGCCGCCCGTCTGGCTCCGGTGGCCTGGCTACTGGTGGCCGCCTCGCCCGTCTTCTGCTGGATGGCCCGGGTGGAGATGGCCGACCTGGGCTTGGCGGCTTACCTGACACTCGGCGTCGTTCTGCTGCTGCGCGCCTTGCGCCAACCGCACTGGATCTGGTGCGCCCTCGGAGGGCTCATGCTCGGCTTCGCCGCCGCCAGCAAACTACAAGGCATGGTCATCGTCGCCGGCTTCGGCGTCGCCTGGTTCGTCGTGGCGGGAGTGAGCCGCTATTGGCCCCTGCGCTTGTTGGGGGGCGCCGCCTGGGCCATGGGTGCCGGCATTGCTTTGCCGGGCATCGGCTGGTGGCTGCGTTCGGTTTACTATACCGGCAGCCCGGTCTATCCGTTCTTCTCCGGTAACGCGGACGCCAAGACTCTTTTCGCCGCCAGTGTCCGGTATGGTTTCGGGCATGATTTGCCAGCCTTGTTGGCTTTGCCTTGGCGCATGATCACCCAGCCGTCCCACCTCTTCGCCGACCCCAACATTTTTGGCGTGCCGCTGCTGATTTTGATCCTGGCCGGCGCGGTGGCCCTCTGCCAGGTTCGTGGACACTTGTCGCCTGGTGTGGTGTTTCTCGTAGGCGGCTTTCTGACTTATTTCAGCTTCTGGTTTCTTACCGGCCAAGTGATGCGCTACCTGGCCAGCCTACTGCCCGTGATGGCCTTACTGTTCGTCTCGGCTTTAGCCGCGCTGGGCTGCCGCCGTCCCCGCTGGTGGGCCGTTTTACCGTTGGCCCTGGTGGGCTTGCTGGCCGCGCTCACTCCCAGCCGCGTGCTTCTCTACGGTGTGCTTCCTCCGGTCACTTTGCAGCAGGAAGCGGTGGTCCGCGTCACCACGGTGCCTGCTTTCCGCGCTGCGCGGGCGCTCAACTGGGTCTCGCAGCCCAAAGAGCGGGTCTACCTGTGGTTCTGTGAGGACTTGCGCTTTCACGTCCGCTCGATGAGCTATGGCGACTGGTTTGGTGACTACAACTACTACTGGCTCGGCCGCCATACGACTACCACCCAACAGATGCTCGATCGCCTGCGTGGCGCTGGTTTCCGGTATATCGTTGTCGACCACGTGCGCTCCACGGGAGGCGCTGCCATCTACCAGAATGACTTCATGCAGTCCGCCTTCGCCCGCGACGGAGGCTCCGCCGGCGACGCCCAACTCATCTTTCGCGAGGGCCGCTTCCGCGTATTCAAGTTAGACTAGACTCAATGAGCTTCCGCATACTGTCCGCCGTCCTACTCAGCGTCATCCTCTCCGCCTGTGTGAGTAAAACAGAGCGTGCCGACGTGCAGACCTCGCCGCTCCGCATTGACCGCCTCATGCCCGACAAAGTGATGGCCGGTGCGGACTTCAATTTCCAGGCCAACCAACAATCCGCCATGAGCGTCGTGGGTGCAAATCTGGGGCCCGGTTGCCGCATTAAGCTCAACGGCGAGCCGCTAGAGACCACCGTCGGCACCGACGGAAAGAGTTTGGCCGCGCTGGTGCCCCGCCGCTTCTACGCCAAGGAAGGCACCTTCGCCGTCAGCGTCGATATGCCCGATGGCCGTACGTCAAACACCTTGCCTTTCATTGTCCTGCCCAAAAGCGGCCCCCCGCCGTCGATCACCCACTTGTTTCCCGATGCCACGACGGCCGGCAAGGGCTTCAACGTCCAAGCCGATGGCTCCAGCGCCATGGGCCTTACCGGCGCCAATTTCCTTCCCTCGGCTACCATTCTTTTGAATGGCGAACCACAGGCGACCAACTTTGGCGACATCGACAAGCTCGGCTCAGTCTTCCCGGCGAAGTTTTTTGCCAACAAAGGCGTCGTGAAAGTGACCGTGAAGAACCCGGACGGCAAAGTCTCGCCCGCCGTCGATTTCCCGGTGAAGTAAGTCTAATTCCGCCGCATCCAGCCGAACGTAAAGCGCCACAGCAAGCCCGGCAACCCGCGCATGTCTTCGGCAAAGCCTCGTTGTCCGTGACCCACGACAAATGTGCCGTGGCGCATGGCGTACCAGTTGAACAGTGAAGCCCACACGGTGATGATGGTGGCGATCAGCATGCTAAGGCCCAGCTTGGGCGTGCCCTGCCACCAGTGAATGCCCGCGTCCAAGCCTTGGTTCGCCCCCGGAAGTACCAGCAGCACCGCCGCCATTGACACCCGCTTGGGCTCCACCTTACTGAGGATTTGAATCAACGAGCCGAAGAAGCCACTCGTGGCGATGCGGTAGCCGAACTCGACGCCCAGAGCGGTCCAGGCCGCCTTCGTGCCAGCCGAACGATTTGTAAAATAGAACACGAGTGCGCGAAGGAAGGCACTCAATGCCGCCGCCTTCCAGTTCCATTGCCGCACGAAAATGCGCATCGGCTGGTGCGCCATCATGCGGAAGGCTTCACGAAGAGTCACACATCATGATACGCCGTCCACCTCGTCTTCGGCATACCGCTCGAGCCTGGCCCATAACAGATGACTTACAAGTGCGATTGCTGCCCAGACCTGCCAATGTGACCAAATTCCGTCATCAATGCCAAATTTATGGCCCCACCGGAGCTCGTAGAGTAGTCGCCATCCGGCCATCAAATAGCCGATCAGCATCACAGGACGACAGATTCCGCCCGCCAAACCGGCCGCCGCACGATCAGCTTCGCGGGTTTTCCTGGGCCGGGCCCCCGCCTTCATCGGAATTCTTATTCTCATCGCCTTCCGAAAAGCAATTTCGTCGCCATCCTCCCTGGCACCTTGCGATACACTCACCGAAGACGCTATGAAACGCATTCAAACCGCTATGCTCGGCACCGGCTTCATGGGCACGGTGCACACCGAAAATGTCAGACGCCTAGGTTACGTGGACGTGGTCGCCGTGGCCGGCAGTTCGCCCGCCAAGGCCGCCAAGTTTGCCAAAGACCACGACATCGAACGCTCCGGTACTTGGCAGGAGCT
>JAYVUQ010000086.1:0-2631 GCA_043787785.1 Bryobacteraceae bacterium | reverse complement strand
GAGAAGTGGGGCATCGTGAAGGGCTCGATGACCACCATCCACAGCTACACGAACGACCAGCACGTGCTGGACCTGCCGCACACCGATTTGCGCCGCTCCCGCGCGGCCGCCATCAACATGATCCCCACCTCCACTGGTGCCGCCGTAGCCATTGGCCTGGTGTTACCGGAACTGAAGGGGCGCCTGGATGGCTATGCGATGCGCGTACCGACGCCCAACGTGTCGGTGGTCGACTTAGTCGCCGAACTGAAGACTCCCGCCACCAATGCCGAAATCAACGCCGCCTTGAAGACGGCGTCGGAAGGCGAGATGAAGGGCATTCTGGCTTACACCGAAGATCCGGTGGTTTCGAGCGATATGCTGCAAAATCCGAATAGCTCCATCGTTGACGCTCAGTTGACCAAAGTGATCGGCGGCAATTTGGCTAAGGTAGTTGCCTGGTACGACAATGAGTGGGGTTACTCCAATCGGGTGGTCGACCTAGTTAAATTTCTTGGCGACAAAGGCCTCTAATTCACAGTTAGTTTCATTCACACTTGTAAATAGCCGCGCTCTCCTTCGGGAGAACGCGGCTATTGTCTTTTGAGTGGTGATTCACTTTTTGGCGACTTAGTACTAGAACTCCACATTTCTAACAACTCTTCTCCGGCATCCCTAGTACGTCCCCTACCCATACTTCCTACTTACCCCCCTCGTAGTGGTCATAGTGCCCTAAGTGTTTTAAAAATAGTAACTTCTGAGCCTTAGACGCCACAGTTTATACCCACCTTACGCGTGGCGCGCGTCGCAGCTAATCGAGGCGTTCGCGGATCGGGAATCAACGGGTTGGCGTTGATGCGCTTTCGGGACAGCGTCACCGGATGCCTACACCCAAACCTGAGACGGAAAACCAGGTCTTTAAAACAACAAACAAAAAGATACGGGCTGTTTCTGCTTCTACCTACCCTGCTACTGGCGCAGACGGGGACAGGACTTAAGGGCGACTACTTCACTAACACGAGTCTTCGTGTAGTTGTCGCGCTTTCCAAGGTTGATACAAGTGTAAATTTCGAGTGGGGATATACCGTAGCTCCGGTCGCGGGCATCCCCCTGGATAGATTTTCGGTCTGGTGGACCGGACAAGTGGAGGCTCCGGTGGCCGGGGATTACACCTTTATTACGCAATCAGACGATGGCGTCCGGCTGTGGGTGGATGGCAAGCTACTGATTAACCGTTGGAACGACCACGGCAACACGCGCGATCAAAGCACGCCCGTTACGTTACTGGCTGGACGTAAGTACGACATCCAGCTTGAATACTACGAGAACACTGGCGCCTCAGTAATCAAGCTGATCTGGGCCTATCCTGGCCAAGTGCAGCAGCCGGTGCCGCAAGGACGGCTGTATCCCACACCCATCACCCTGCAGGTGGCCCCAGTGCCCGTCACACGCACCTGGGTCTCCTTGGTCGGCTTCCTCTAAATCGTCAGTCTAAATTAAATGGGGCGGGTGCAGTTCACCCGCCCCATTTTATTTATGCTCTAACTTGGCGTAGTGTTGGCGCAGCAGATCCTTGCCGTAATCGTTGCCGTTAGGGGTTCGCACGACGGTGTGGACGTGGTTGCGCGTGGGTGCGCGATCGCGGCTGAGGGCGATGGGGCCCTGGTGGTCAAACTCAATCAGGACGACCGGGCTGTGGATGCGATAATAGAAGACGCTGGGCGGTTGGGCATCGCCAATCCACGCGAAATAGGTGCGGTCCAGAGTCTTGTCGATCTCCTCCATGCGTACGCGGCGATGAGGTTCGGCCATGTTACCGACGTACTCATTGATCAGGGTGCGAAGCAGCTTCTTCTGGACGGCAGTGAGCTTCGCGCCGGGGATACCGGCATAGTCGAGCACGAGGTTATCCTTGTAGGCCTCGGAGAGGTTGTTCGTGCTCCCTTTCGGGCCTTGAATGCGGGCAGTTGCCTGCTGGGCGGCCGACAAAGATTCGATCATCGCCAAGCCCTGCTCCTGCTCCGGCTGCAGCACCACCGTGCCCTGAAACTTGCCTGCGGCGGCGCGTATGGGTTCTGAGCCCATGAAGACCGGGGTCATCACCACCTGATCGCCCAGGACGAAGTAGTTGATGATCACGTGGTGGCCATCCAGTTGGAAGCCCCAAGGCTCCTTGGCGGACGGCTTGCCCATGATGGTGATCCAGTAAAGCCACTCGCCATAATGGCCCGAATCCTGGGTGAGCTCGGCCAGGGTGCCATTCAGCTTCATGATGTCCTGGGTCAGTTTCAGGCCCTTGGCGCTCAGGGCGGAGCCCAGCAGGTTGAAGGCGAGATCCCGCTGCTTGGGGTCCATTTCGGTAAAGCCGACGCCTTGGCGGGGGGCGAAGTGGCGGTTGTCCCAGAGTTGCCATTCCAGGTCATCGACGGGGAAAAGGGTCTTGCCGCGCTGTGCTTCGGTGAGCCCGGCGAGAAAGGCTTCGGCGGCCTGACGGACTGGCTCGGTGGAGACGCCAGTGGACTTGATCTTGAAGAGCCCGGGCGCGAGTTCACCGTGGGTGGTAACGCCTTTGAAGGGTCCTTTGATGGCATCGCGTCCCGCCACCAACCGGCCGGGCGGCTGGGCGAAGACAATCAGTGCGAGTATTGCGAG
>JAYVUQ010000085.1:0-7603 GCA_043787785.1 Bryobacteraceae bacterium | reverse complement strand
TCGCATTCACTCCCGACGGACAACGCCTCATTTCGGGCTCCGCCGACGGTACAGTGAGAATCTGGAGTTCGATCACCGGCGATCAACAGTACCCGCTTTCCGGCGACGTGCTCGCCTTGTCGCCCGATGGCCAGCGCCTCGCAACCGCGGGGCGTGACCGGAAAATTAGGATTTGGGCGCTCGGCGAAAAGTCCGCCCTCCTGCTACAACCCGCGACCGCGCTGGTGGCCACTGTGATTGCCCTAGCTTGGTCGCCGGACGGCAATCGGATCGCATCGGCCGACCGCGATCAGGCCGTAAGAGTGTTCAGCGCTCATGATATGAGTGAGTTGCAGCCATTCCCTCTTAAGTCCGATCTGGTAACTGGCATAACTTTCTCTTCGGATGGCGCCAGGATCGTCGTCAGCCGATTCGATGGAACGCTGGACATCATCGACTAACGGCCTCAATTCGATTTTCACTCGATATAGGTAAATTCAACAGCCGACACATAGCCGACCCGTGGTCAGGAAGGGATTTCGTTTCAATAGCCCATAAAAAGCATTGCCAATGGTTAAACTATTTTAATTCAACTTCTTTAGCGTTTAATTTCGTTTGACTTCTGCCCATTAATAGGAATATCCTCAAAGCGGACTATGTGGGATCAGCATTCAGTATCGGAACCTACCGTTTTTCGGCTCGAGCAAAAGCGAGGCCCCATTGCCGAGTTCTCCTTGAGACGCTCGGAGCGAGACTGGCCACTGACGCTGGAGGACTGCCAAGCGGCCTTGAGCCGTCTGCTGCCGCAAGTAAAATCTGCCCAGGTCAGCGCTAAGGAATATTGGCGATGGGTTAGCCGCAGCCGCACCGAAATGTGCCGCCTCTTTGAATCGCACCGCCAATCCTCCCGGGCCCGCCAACAATGGGATTTACCTGGCTTACTGCGCCTGAGGTGCCGGCTAGAATTGATTACCTTGCGTCTCTACTGCGCACCTTGGTTGCCGAATGGCTCCCACGCGCCCGCGCTGAGCATGAGCCTACTTAGCCGCCTGACCGCGTAACCATTTTCTCGAGCCGGTCCACCGCAGCTTCGGTTTCAACCAAAGGGGTGCCGCCCTGGTCACGGGGCCCGCCCGTCCGGTGGTCCACCTCTCCCGCAGGGCTCATGCGCATCCATAGGATCGGCAGTAACACGCCGCAAATCGTACCGGCCCAAGTGCTGATTTCCTGATGCTTTTGATAATGTGCGGCGAAGAGCAGGAAGGCGGATCCCAAAAGGCAATTCGCCAGCAGTAGGCGTTCGTAAAAGATCACATTGCGCCGCCGTTTCGGATCCAAGTAAGTGGCCAAACCAACCAGCGCCACGACATACAAGCTGGTGGCCCCATTCCAGGCACCCAACATTATCATAGTTAGCCGAACCGGTTTGGTGAGCGGTTCACCAGCCACAGCCACCACGCTCGTAGCCAGCAAAATGCCAAAAAGGCCTGAGGCTGTAATCCGCCGCAATCCTGGATAGTGTTCAAGAATGCGATGGGTCAATTCCACCAAGGCAGCGAAGAGGCCCATGGTGGCCAGCACCTGTTGGCCAATCCACACATTGCGGTACGCCGGCAATTGGGGGTCGAGCACCAACAGCGGCAGCATGGACAAGGCGGAGAGGGCCATCCAGGTCGTCAACGCGGGGTATCGCCCAGCCAAACCATTGCCGCTCAAGCGAAACACAAGCAAGGCTTGCGCGGCAACAGGCAGGGCGATAAACAAAGGCTTCATCTTAAGGAGCAAGATCATATCACGCTCCTCAGCGCGTCATAGGATGCCACGCCAACAGGCGCGAAGGGCCATGCTGTCTAGAACGTTTCAACGGGAGGCAGAGGGGGAAACATGTGGCATTGCTCCTTTCGAGTTCCAGTAAACCCGATTGGATAAAGGAAGAGACGCAAATCGGAACCACTTTCCGAAGCCGCCCTCAGCCGCCTGCAAAGATCACCCCCCAGACGAGACGAGTAACGGTAAATACCCTCGAATCAACGGCTTCTACCCTCCCATGACCGTCAGCCGCATAGGCAGGTCCACCGCAATGCTGATCCACTATTAGAACAATTTCACCTAGGAATGTTTTAAAAGAGCATTATCCGCGTCTCATGATATCCTGACGGCGCGATGGAAAAGAAAAAACTCACCCTCTGCGTGGATATCGGCGGCAGCCGCATCAAGGCCATTGTCGTCGACCCCAAAGGCCAGCCCGTCACCGAGCGCGTCCGCCTTGACACGCCCCGTCCCGCACTACCCGACACCATTCTCGACGTAATCCAACAACTCGCGCAAAAATCCGGCAAGTTCGACCGCGTCTCCGTCGGATTTCCTGGCGTCGTCCAGAGTGGCATCGTCAAAACCGCCCCCAACCTTGACCCGTCTTGGGCCGGCTTTAACCTCGACGGCGCCCTCGAAGCCAGCCTCAAAAAGCCCGTCCGCGCCGCCAACGACGCCGCCGTCCAGGGCCTCGGCGCCATCTCCGGCAAAGGCCTCGAAATGGTCATCACGCTCGGCACCGGCGTCGGCTGCGCCCTTTACACCGATGGCCGCCTCTCCATCGCCCTCGAAATGGCTCATCATCCATTTCGCAAGGGCCGCACTTACGAAGAGTGCCTCGGCAACGCGGCCCTGGTCGACGATGGCAAAAAGAAATGGAATCGCCGCCTGCAAGCCGCCATCGGCCACTGGGATCGCCTCGTCAACTACGACCGTTTGTTCCTCGGCGGCGGCAACACCGAGTTCATCACCTTCACCCTGCCCGCCAACGTCGTGCTCAGTTCCAATCAAGAAGGCATGTACGGCGGTCTTGGCCTCTGGACCGAACACAGCGTATAGCCACACGGTTTCGATAAAACACTGTTGCTATACTAAAAAATCTTGTTTTAGCAGAAACGAAAATATGCCGTCGACTCCGCTGCCCCCACCCTTCCGCCAATACCAGCTCGATGAGGCCTACGACGAGATGTTTGCGCCCGGCCCCGACGTGCGCGCTCATTACGGCACTCTGCATCAGCGTCTGATGGAAACTCCTGTCGAAGAAATGCGGCGCCGCAAACAAGCTGCCGACCTCGCCTTTCTTCATCAAGGCATCACCTTTACCGTCTATGGCCGCGACGAGGGCATCGAAAAGATCTTCCCGAATGATCTACTGCCCCGCATTATCACCCAAGGCGAGTGGTCGAAGATTGAGCGTGGCCTGGCCCAACGCATCGTCGCCTTAAACCTCTTCCTCAAGGACATCTATCACGAAGGCCGCATCTTGAACGACGGCGTAGTGCCGCGTGAGATGATCTACTCCTGCAAGCACTATCGCCGCCAGATGAAAGGCCTCGAAGTACCTCGCGCCGTCTACATTACCGTCGTGGGCACCGACTTGATCCGCCATCCCGATGGCCGCTATCTCGTCCTCGAAGACAATCTCCGCGTCCCGTCCGGCGTCTCTTACATGCTCACCGGCCGGCAAGTGATGAAGCGCGTCTTCCCCGAACTCTTTCAAGCCTGCCAGGTCAAGCCGATTGAAGACTATCCGCAAGTCTTGCTGCAAACCTTGCGCAACCTCGCGCCCCATGGCCGTACCGACCCCACCATCGTCCTGTTAACCCCTGGCGTCTTTAACTCCGCTTATTTTGAACACACCTACCTCGCTCGCCAAATGGGCATCGAACTCGTCGAAGGGCGCGACTTGGTCGTCAACGACAACGTTCTTTACATGCGCACCACCTCCGGCCTGCGCCGCGTCGATGTCATCTACCGCCGCATCGACGACGACTTCGTCGACCCACTCGCCTTCCGCTCCGACTCCATCCTTGGCGTCCCCGGTCTCTTCAACGCCTACCGCGCTGGCAACGTCACCCTCTGCAATGCCCTCGGCAACGGCGTCGCCGACGACAAAGCCGTCTACGCCTACGTTCCCGCCATCATCAAGTACTATTTGGGCGAAGACCCTATTTTGGACAACGTCGAAACCTTTCTCTGCTCCATTCCCGCCCAAATGGATTACGTCCTCCAAAATCTCGATAAGTTAGTCGTCAAAGCCGTGGGCGAAAGCGGCGGCTACGGCATGTTGATTGGCCCGCACTCCACCAAAGATCAACAAGAAGAATTCCGCCGCAAAATCATCGAGGATCCGCGAAACTACATTGCCCAGCCCACCCTCATGCTGTCGCGCGCGCCCTGCTACATCGACGGCCAAGTGGAAGCGCGCCACATCGACTTACGCCCCTATATTCTCTACGACGGTAAGAAAGTAACTACCGTACCCGGCGGATTGACCCGCGTCGCACTTCGCTAAGGTTCCCTGGTCGTTAATTCCTCGCAGGGCGGCGGCAGCAAAGATACCTGGGTATTACACAACAAGGATTAACCGATGCTTTCACGAGTCGCCGACGGTTTATATTGGATGGCCCGCTATCTCGAGCGCGCCGAACATACCGCTCGCTTGATCGAAGTGCAACTAAACCTGATGCTCGACCAATCGGCTTACTCCGCCGACGAGCGTTGGCGACGCATTCTGGCCTCCTTGGGCGACCCTAAACTCAATACCGAAGCCCGCGACGCCCAAAGCTTAACTTACTCGCTCATCTTCGACCGTTCCTGCCGCTCCTCCATCGTGGCCGCCATCGTCGCCGCCCGCGAAAACTCCCGCCAGGTCCGCCAGCAAATCAGCTCCGAAATGTGGGAACAACTCAACCGGCTCTTCCATCAAGTCCGCCGCGCCGACCTCGAAGAAGGCTGGGATCCACAGCCCCACGAGTTTCTCCTCCAAGTCCACGAAGGTTGTCACCTTTTTCAGGGCATTACCGACGGCACCATGAGCCACAACCAGGGCTGGCAATTCATCCAAATTGGCCGCGGCATGGAACGTATCATGGCCACGTCGAACTTACTCGATACCCACTATCGCGAATTTGGCGACGATGAACACGCCCACCTCGAATGGATTGGCTTGCTCCGCAGTTGCACCGCCTTTGAAGCTTACTGTAAGTACTACACCGCCGACGTCCGCCCCGACCGCGTGGCGGAGTTTCTCCTATTAAACGATGAATTCCCGCACACCATCCGCTTCGCCGTCGACCGGCTCGATGCCGCGCTCAGAGCCTTGCCTGATGGCGACGGTCGTGCCGCCCGCGTCCGCATGCTCGCCGGCCGCCTCAAAGCGAGCCTCAGTTTTGCCCAAACCGACGAAATTATGACCCAGGGCTTCAATAGTTACTTACACTCCATCCAACGGCAATGTGAACATATTGATGCTGCCTTGCGCCAAGCTTATATCGATTACCCTGTGGAGTCCGCCTTAACGGCTTAGCCATGTATTACTCCATTCGCCACCAAACTCGATTTCGCTATAGCTCCCCGGTCAGTGAAAGTATCATGGAGATGCGCCTGCAACCGCGCACCGAATGGACCCAGCATTGCCTTTCCTTCGAAATTGAACTCGACCCCCGCACCCGCGTCTTTCACTACCGCGACTATCTCGGTAACACCATCCACCATTTCAATGTCCCCGGTGAGCACCAACAATTGGAAATCGTTTCCACTTCCCTCGTCGAGGTGACCCCCTTCGCCGCCTGGCCCGACCACCTCGACCCCACCGCCTGGGACGAAGTGGACGCCCAAGTCAACAACGGCGACTACTACGAAATGCTCATGCCCAGCGATTTCGCCATGCCCACCCCCGCCCTGCTGGATCTCGCGGTAGCCCTCAAAGTGAGCCGCCGCGACGACCCCATGACCATGTTGCGTGAACTCAACTCCGCCATCTACCGCCACTTCGACTACGTCCCCCAGGCCACCCGCGTCGACTCGCCCATCGACGATGCCCTCCGCACCCGCAAAGGCGTCTGCCAGGACTTCGCCCACGTCATGATCGCCCTCGTGCGCCTCCTCAGGATTCCCTGCCGCTACGTCTCCGGCTACAAAGCCCCCCGCAACGCCGAGCCCGAACGCACCTCCGGCCAAGCCTCCCATGCCTGGGTCGAAGCTTGGCTGCCTGGCTGGGGCTGGGTCGGGTTTGACCCCACCAACAACAATCTGGCCGCCGAACGGCACATCCGCACCGCCGTCGGCCGCGACTATGCCGATGTCCCTCCCACCAAAGGTATTTACAAGGGCGATAGCCGGGGCGAACTCGCCGTCCAGGTGATCGTTCTGCCCACCGACAAGCCCGCCAATGCCGAAGTGGAACTCGTTTTCCCTTCCCAGGACGACCATTGGGTCGTCACTCCCCCCAAAGCCGCTCCTGCCTCCGACGCCGCCCAATCCGCCCAGCAACAGCAGCAGTAATCCTCGCCCTGCACGCTTGGCACCCCTTCGGCGTCATCATGTCAGAAGCCTATGGCGCAGTTTGTCCTCAAATACGCGGATGCCCGCGGTCATATCCGTCAACAGGTCGAAGAAGCCAAGTCCGAACACGAACTCCGCGACAAGTTCTCACAGCAAGGCTTTCTCATCTACTCCATCAAGGCCAAGGGGCTTGGCCAGTTGGGTGTTGGCGGCGGTAAGCCTACCAAGCTCAATACCGAAAAGTTCCTCATCTTCAACCAGCAGTTCGTCACCCTCATCAAGGCCGGGCTCCCCATTCTCAAGTCCCTCGACCTGCTGGCCGACCGGCTCACCGACGCCAAACTTCGCCCCATCATCGACGCCATTCGCACCGAAGTGAAAAATGGCTCCCTGCTCTCAGAAGCTTTTCAGAAACAAAATGTTTTCCCCCCCATGTACGTCACCAGCGTCATGGCCGGTGAGAAATCCGGCTCGCTCACCGAAGTCCTCGAACGCTACGTCACCTATCAGCGTCTCGCCTTGGCCGTCCGCAAAAAGCTCCTCGTCTCGCTGATTTATCCCGCCTTGTTACTCACCCTCGTGCTGCTGCTGATCGTCTTCCTGGTCACCTATGTGGTCCCCAATTTCGCCATGCTCTACTCCGGCATGGGCACCGAACTCCCCTACGCCACCCGCATTCTCGTCGCCGTCGGCACCACCGCGCGCAATTACATTCTGCTCGGCATTCTTGGCCTCGTCGGCCTCTATTTCGCCTTCAAGGTCTGGGCTCGCGGCACCCGCGCTTCCGAGTTGATCGACAGAACCAAGCTCCGCACGCCGATCTTTGGCGAAATCTGGATCAAATTCCAAGTCGCCCAGTTCTCCCGCGTCCTCGGCACCTTGCTCATCGGCGGCATCCCCCTCATCCAAGCCCTCGAAACCGCCGCCGACTCCGTCGGTTCGCGTTTGCTCAAAAAGACCCTCGAAAAAGTCCGCCAATCCGTCCGCGAAGGCCAAACGCTTTCCAGTTCCCTCGCCAAAACTGGCGTCTTCCCCCCACTTTCCATCGACATGATCGAAGTCGGCGAATCCACCGGCTCCATGCCCACCATGCTCGGCAGCGTCGCCGAATTCTACGAAGACGACGTCACCACCCGCCTCACCGCCGCCTTGAGCCTCATTGAGCCCTTCATCATGATCTTCATGGGCGGCTTCGTCGCCTTCGTCCTCATCGCCCTCTACCTCCCCATCTTCTCCCTAGCCGACACACTCCGCTAGCACTCCAACCGCTTGATCTTCCCATTTGGACCTGAGCAGTGCGAGCCCG
>JAYVUQ010000084.1:0-1638 GCA_043787785.1 Bryobacteraceae bacterium | reverse complement strand
AAGTGGAGCAACTGTTCGCTTAAGAAACGGTCGTACATGGCGAACTGCATTTGCCCCTCTTTGTCAGTGGCGTGGGAGAGGTTGTGATGGGTTTTAGAGAGGCCGAGCTTGAGCGGGAACGTGTCGCTGATGCCCATGCCGTCTTCGCGGTTGAGCATGAAGGCGACGGAACGGGTGATGTCGGCGTCAAAAGCGAGGGCAATCAGGTCGAACATGGTGCGGTAGTATTCGGCGGGTTCGCCTTCGGGGCTGGCGTCCAGCTTGAGGTGGGTGTAGTCCTGCTTTTTGAGAGGAATGTCGATCCAGCGCTCGGAGGCGATAAGGCGCGACTCTACTTCGTTCAAGGACGTGAGGTACTGGTCCATACGCTCACGGTCGTTTTTGCCCAACTGAGAATCAAGCGTTTTTGCGCTGGCGACGACGGCATCGACGAGCTTGATGCGGCGTTGGAGATTTTCGTGCTCGGACTTGACGGAGGAGCGGTCGCCACGGAAGAGGCGATCGAAGATGCGGCGGGGGCTGCTTTCGGCAGGAATGGGACGGCCTTCGAGATTGTACGAGATGGTGCCGGTGCGGGAGAGGAAGCCGGTGCCGGCGTCGATGGAGAGCACCAAGGAGGGCTGCCGGCAAAACTGCTTGGTGTGTTGGGCCACGACCTGGTCGAGCCCGACGGAGTTAAAGGTGCCGGGTTTCGGATTGTGGAGGGGCGCGCCGGTGAGCCACATGTCGGAGCAAAGATGAGGATCGGCCTTGGGGCCACTGGGATGGTGCAAGCCACCCATAAAGCTGAGCTGGTTGCGGAAAGGGCTGAGCGGCTGAGTCGATTTGCCGAAAACAAATTCGCCCTCTGGCGTTTTGGCAGTCGGGAACCAATGCCACTCCTCGAGCGCGTTCTCCGCGCGGGGCAAGGACATGCCGTTAGCCGTGTAGAGGGCGCAGAAACGGCGAGGGTCCTGCTGGGTGACTTCGGCGCCCATGGCGTCGAGCACGGGCAAGGCAAGCGCGACTCCACCCATACCGGTGAGGAAGGCGCGGCGGTCTAAAGATTGGCTCATCGAAGTCTCCGTATTTAGATTTTACTATTTTTCCAGGAACACTTTACTGTGGGCGACATAGTGGACCATGTCTTTGAAACGATAGCCGCCAGATTTAAGGCGCAGACCGTCTTGTTTGAGGAAGGCCTGTTCGCTGTAAGTGAGGTTGCGGCCGGTGGCGTAGGTGGCCAGATGCTTGAGGGCGCTGTAGGCAACCTGGTCAATACGGTCGTCGCCAAGATAGCGTTTGAGCTCGATAATGCCAGAGACTTCGGTCTGATCTGGCAACTTCGCCCGCGCGTCGGCGGCCTCTTTCTTGAGGCGGCCACCGGCATCGAACTCTTCGAGGGCGACACCCCAGGGATCGATTTTGGTGTGGCATTGCTGGCAAGCGGGCTGATTGCGGTGCTGCTCCAGGCGTTGGCGGAGGGTGAGCTTCTCGTCGCCGCCTTCTTTGAGCGCCGGCACGTTGGGGGGCGGATCGGCGGGCGGTTCGGCGATGATCTTGCGGGCGAGCCACGCGCCGCGCTTGACGGGATTCGACTCGCGGCCATCGGAGAGGCCAGCCATGAGAGCGGCTTGCGTGAGGACGCCACCGAGTTCG
>JAYVUQ010000083.1:0-4215 GCA_043787785.1 Bryobacteraceae bacterium | reverse complement strand
GACGGGCGGCGCATCGCCTTCGCCAAGCGGCCCGGCGGCAACGCCGACGTCTACGTGGTCGATGCCCAGGGCGGCAGCCCCAAGCGGCTCACCACCAGTCCCGGCAACGATGCCTCCGCTTACTGGTCTCGCGATGGCCGCTGGATCTACTTCGCCTCCAACCGCACGGGGCGCAACGAAGTCTGGAAGATGGCCGCCGACGGTTCGTCCCCCGAGGTGCAACTCACTCACCGCAGCGGGTGGCGCAGCGGCGAGTCGCCCGATGGCCACACTCTCTATTATCAGAAGTTCGATCTTCCGGGCACCTTCAAGATACCCGTGACAGGCGGCGAGGAGCAAAAGGTGCTGGACACGCCCACTGGCGCGATGTGGCATCTCAAGGCAAACAGTATCTTCTGGACGGCCAGTCAATCAGCGCAACGCGACGGTCTCCACCGCTTCGACTTGGCCACCGGTCAGGACAGCATCGTCCTCAAGCTCCCGCCCGAGACAGCGCGCGGCACCTCCAACTTCGGCGTCACCTCCGATGGCCGCTGGGTGATCTTCGTCCGCACCGACCAGCAAATCAGCGACCTCATGCTAGTCGAAAACTTCCGCTAACCCATCCCCCGTAGGCCGGACTTCCAGCCCGCGATAGATTTCTTCATCCTCCGTCGGCGGTGGGGCACATTCTCCACTTTCTAAATTGCACCGCGAGTTTGGGTTCGCTCCCGGAGCCTATCGGATGCCCGGTCTCGAGGAGTTCAACGCCCCCTTGGATCCCGAGACGTTGGCCGCCTTTTCGGGCGAAAGCGGCTCTTGATGAAGCTGCCGCTGGATACTGCCGCCTGTCCCTAGGGTCCACCGGGGGCCAACCACCTATTGGCTACCCGCGCTCGCCGCTGCCTTCTCCAGCCACTCCGCATAAACCAGCAGCGCCCCGGCGGTGTAACCAATCTGTTCGTCCGCTTCCTTCCATTGGCGCTGCTCAATCGCCTCGCGGACACCGGGTAGTGTTTTTACCCCGTAACCCGTGTAAAAACCCGGCGCTTGCAGCACATGGCGGAACCACGGCCGCCGGGGCAGCCCTTCCGCGCGCAGGAACTTCTGCTCCGCCATGCGTAAGGACTCTTCCATCGCCAACCGCTTCGCCCCGCCCAGCTTTCCCGGATCCACCTTGCCGATCGCCGCGGTCGCTTGCTCCACCCGGCTCACCGCATTCTGCAGCGGCGCAAAGTTGAAAAACGGCACCTCCGCTTCGGGCTCCGGCACCACATAGGTCTTGCGCGGATCGGCCGCCAGCTTCAGCGCCCCGCTGCGAATCAGTTCGTTTTGCTGCCGTGTCTGCGAACGCATATCGTCGCTCAGCTTGATCACCTCAGTCATCCTGCCGCGTACGGCCAACGATGTAGACTCGACGCGCAGTGGCAGCCAATCGGCATTCGCCAGCCTCAGCATCATCCGACCTCCCAATTGCGCCGTCGCCATCACGTACTGAAAGTCAGGATCGCTGAAACGCACAAAATGGTCATAGGAATCGTAATTGGAGTGATAACTGCCCCCATTGCCTTCGCCACCAAAGCCGATGTTCAAGCTCGGAATGCCCAGATGGTGCTGAAACACCGTGTAATCGCTGCCCGACCCCAACGGAGCCAACCGGAACTCACTCTCTCCCCGGGCCACTTTGCGTGAGGCCAGAAAGCGATCCAGCACCGAAACTCGTGTTTGTGGATCCGTCGTGTCCCTAGCCGTTTGTGACGAAAACAATTCGAGCGACGAAGATCCACTTACTCGCAGGAATCCGCGTGACGTGCCATCGGAATTCACATACGCCACCGCGTGCCGTTGTAACTCCTCCGCATGCATCTCGCCCCATTCGGTGGAACCCAGCAGCGCCGGCTCCTCACCATCCCAGGCGAGAAATACCAGCGTGCGCGCCGGCCGCCAACCGCCCTTCGCCAACTCGCCAATCATGCGGGCTTATTCCATCGCCGAGATCATCCCCGAAAGCGGGTCCGCCGCGCCGAAGTTCCAGCCGTCATGATGGTTGCCGCGCAGCACCCACTGGTCAGGCTTTTCGGAGCCCTTCATCTTCGCCACCACGTTGTAAGTGGGTGCTAATTTCCAATCGAACTCCAGCTTCAAATGCACTTTTGCCGGGCCCGGGCCCACATGATAGGTAAGCGGCAAACCGCCTCGCCATTCCGCCGGTGCCACCGGCCCCGATAAGGCCCGTAACAATGGCTCGGCATCGCCATACGAAATCGGCATCACGGGAATCTTCGTCACCGTCGGCGCTTGTTTCGGGTCCGGCGCGCGGTTCTTGTCCGTAGCGGCTTTGAAAGGTGTCAGCGGGTCGCCCGGATACACCGGCATATCCATCACGCTGCCGCGCTGGGCGCCCTGCGCTGGGCGGTACGGACCCTGCGGATAGACGTCGCCTTGCACGTAGCCGTCGTCTTGAGGATCGGAATAGATCAAGCATCCGGCCGCGCCGTTTTCCGCCGCCACCTTGGGCTTAATTCCCCGCCAGGACGCGCCATAGCGTGCCAGCACGATCTTCCCTCGCACGTCAATGCCCATCTCGCGCAACTTACGATAGTCATCCGGCAAGCCGTAGTTCACATACACCAAATCGGCAGTAACATCGCCGTCGGTGGAGTAAGCGTGATACACCGGCAGGTTGCCCTCCTTGATGCCGCTCGTCTCATCGCCAGCTACCGGGGGCTCTTCAATTTTGGCCGTGAAGCGCGTCGGTGCCACCATCTCCAAAAGACGCAGTTTCGGCGTTGGGAACAAGGGGTAGAAGGTCTCGATCTGGGTCTCGTAGCCCCAGCTCTCGAACTGCGCGGCAATAAAATCAGCTACCGCTTTACTGCCTGGGGAGCCGACATGGTGCGGCTTCGACGACAAGCGCTTCAACCATTGCTGAAAGTTTTCCCGTTTGAGCCCTTGGTCGAACTTCCCCTCCAACTCCACCTCTCGCTTCGCCGAGTCGGACGTAAAGCCGAGCATCGGACGGGTGGGAGTTTGTGCGCCAAGCAGAAGCGCGCTGATTAAGAGAGAAGCCGCCTTTTTCATGGTCCTCAGTTTCGCACACCTTCACCGCTGGAACGCAGCATGGAGAAGATCACCGGGGTGATCACCAGCGAGAGAATCATCGACACGCCCACTCCACCCACGACGGCGATCGCCAAAGGCCGTAACATCTGGGCACCGGAGCCGACACCCAAAGCCAAGGGCAGCATTCCGAAAAGAGTAGCCAGCGCGGTCATCAGAATGGGGCGCAAACGCCGGCGTCCCGCCTGATAGACAGCTTCCCGTAGCGGCAAGCCCTGAGCTGTGTAGTGTTGTTCCGAATCCAGCATCAGAATGCCGTTCTTGTGCACAATACCAATTACCATGATGAGACCCATGAAAGACGAAATATTCAGGGTCTGTCCGGTCAGCAGGAGCGCCAGCAGCGAACCAAAGGTACACAGCAGGGTGGCCAGTAGAATGGCGAAGGGGTGGGCGAAGGAGCGGAATTCAAAGACGAGGATAATAAAAATCAGCACGATCGACATCAGCAAAACCTGAGTTAACCCTTGAAACGATTCTTTTTGAATCTGATAGAGGCCGCCGTATTCGATATCGGTGCCGGGCGGCAACTTCACCTCCCTCGGTAAACGGGCTTGGATCTCCTGCATGGCGCTGCCGAGGTCCCGTCGTTCTAAGCGCGCCGTAACCGCGGAAAGATTACGCAGGTTCTCGCGCCGGATTTCGGTTTGCCCCTCCAGCATTTCGACGTGGGCGATGCTCTCGAGCGCCACCGTGACACCGGTAGGAGAAGTCAGAAGCAGCGACTTCAACTGGTCGACACCCTCCCGCTGGCCAGCGGGATAGCGGACCCGAATGCCGATGCGCCGGTCACCCCGAATCATAGTGGAGGCGAGTTGGCCATCGACAATCGCGGCTTCGAGATTGGCCACATCAGCCACACTGAAGCCCGAACGCTGCGCCTTTTCGAGGTCAACCCGGAAATTAATCGCGGGCCCAATGACGATAGTTTGGTTGACAATATCGACAACGCCACTTACTTTCGGCAGCCACTCTTCCACTAACTTTGCGGTCGCCTTAAACACGGCTTCGTCCTGGTGAGTGATCTTGATCTCAATCGGCTGCGGAGACCAAGCCAGGTCTCCCACTAAGTCCTCGAGGATATGGGGAAACTCAACTTCTATCGCCGACTCGGAA